>NZ_JAQMIL010000036.1:0-89721 GCF_029990105.1 Bradyrhizobium sp. Arg237L
CCCTCATCTTGGGTGAGACGCGCGGAGTTAAATCACTGATTTGCCCGACGGCGAAAGCGGAATGTTTTTTGTGCGAGGGGTAGACAGACTTTTGCTGATTTGCCCGTCGGGTTGTTATGTCGCGCCTGAAGTAACCACATTGTCATTGCGAGCAGAGCGCAGCAATCCATAGCGCCGCAAGCGGAGACGTGGATTGCTTCGCTTCGCTCGCAATGACGGCTGCGTAGGGTGGGTTAGCGAAGCGTAACCCACCGAGAGCCGCGGGAAGAAAGTCTTGTAGGGTGGGCAAAGGCGCGTCTATCGCGCCGTGCCCACCATTGAGCACCCCGCTCGCAAGGGTGGGCACGCTGCGCTTTGCCCACCCTACAAGTATTGCGACCCTGCAACTCACAATGTGCAGCGGCGCTGCGTGCGCATCTGCTGCTGCTCGGCCATCGCGGCGGTGAAGGTCGGGACCGGCTTGCTGACGACCTGGTAGGTTGAGGGCCATTGCATCGGCTTCCGCTGCAGGTCCTCATTCCAGATCTGGCAGATGCCGGTGTTCTCCCAGCGGACCACGTAATAGCCGGCCTCTGCGGGCTTGGCGGCGAAGGCCGCAACAGCGAAGCAGGTGGCGAGGCAGAGGGCGGTAGCGCGACGCATGACGTATCTCCTGTCGAATTTGTTATTTGGCTGCCTCCGCGATCGGCCGAGGCGCCGCCGATCTTTCGCGATCGTTTATGGCGTTATTGGTACGGCAAGAGCCTGCCCCCTCCAAATCGGGAGGCTGCGATGACTTTATCAACTGCAGTTTCACCGGCCGCTTCGCGCGGCGGTATGTCGATCCTCCACTCGCTCGTCAGACAGCAGCCAATCCGCCAGCTCCTGCCACGGCCGCAACGACCAGCTTCCCGAAGCTGCGCCCGATGGCGACGCCAGCACGAAGATGACGGGGAATTCCGGCAGCGCAGCTTGCCGGCCTAGCGCGATCGCAGTCGTTGGTCGTTCGTAGAACAGGGATGCCGCCTTCTTGCTGGTGAACGCGATGGCCTTGGGCTGATAGATCAGCATCTTCTCGCAGAACGCCGGCACATCGACAGGGAAGGCGAGCGCCCGGTGGTCCATCCCCGCGCCCGTCTTGCACATGTCGGTGAAGCCGATGCCGAGTTCGAGGAGCGCCGGAAATTCATGCGGCTCGAAGCGGCGCGGCGTGATGCCGACCTGATGCAGCGTGCGCCAGAAGCGATTGCCGGGATGCGCGTAGTAATGGCCGAGGTCCGCCGACCGCTGGCTCGCGGCGGTGCCGACGAAGACCAGGCGCAGATCGGCGGCAAGCTGGTCGGGCAGCCGTTCGCGCGGAGCGGGCGCACCGCTCATGCAGCGCGAAGGCTCGCCACACCCTCGATCTCGATCAGCATCTTCGGATCGGGCAGCGCCACCACCACGCAGGTGGTGCGCGCCGGATAGGGCGCCGGCCCGAACGCCTCGGCATAGAGCTTGTTCATCGTGGCGACGTCGGAGGCGCGCGTCAGCAGCACGTTGACCTTGGCGAGATCGCGCACCGTCGCGCCCGCCTCGTCCAGCACGCGCTTGAAGTTGGTGACGACGTTGGCGAACTGTGCCTCGAACGTATCAGGCAGCCCGCCATTGGCGTCGAAGCCGGGAATGCCGGAGATGAAGAGGAGATCGCCGACGCGGGCGCCGAACGAGAGCGGCGGCGCCTTGACGCCGGGCGGGGGAGGGAAGTGTTTTATGGACATGGGGCATCCTCGCGTGGTCGTTGGACAGATGGGATGCAGGATAGATCAATGGCCGGTATGAGCCAACGGATCGCGCGAATGCACATCCGAGGATCGGCCTCTCAATATGCGGGACGAGCGGCCGCCCGATCCAGGCAGCCAGCTCCTCAGGGCAGACCTGCAAAGTTGTCTCGACCGGCGACGCAACCACAGATCAAGTAGCGTTGCCGCTCTGCGATGGTGGGAAATAACTAGAGCGTCGGTTCTGATGAAATCAGAGCCGACGCTCTAGATTCTTGTTTTGACGCGTTTTCTTCACGCGAACCGGTGTCCACTTCGCTCGAAAACGCTCTAGAGGAGGCTTCTGTTGTCGGAGAAAAATCGCTGGCAGAACCTGCGGATGTGCTCCGGCAGATCATCAACGGCAGATGACTTCCTGGACTCATCGCACGCGAGGCGAGGTTGCGTTCCGGTTACTCTGTTCTTGCGGTGCAAGCCGTCGCTCTCGGCTCGATTCGCAATCCGATAGAGAAATGCAGCTCTTGCTTTGGCGCGGAAGGCACTATTCGATCTCATATCGTTATCCCCACGTCTGCCAATTGAGACTTGCGCATGTTTTTAGGATGGCTGGAGAACTTGACTAGCTACCAAAATGGCTGGCAACGGCATCCGAAAGTTTGTCGTTAGAGGGGCTCTTCAGGTTCGATCACTTCTTAGAGCATGATGAGATCAGGTCGAATTGTATCCGCGATGAACGCTGCGCTCCCTCTCCCGCTTGCGGGAGAGGGCCGGGGTGAGGGTGTCTCCGCGATGGGGCTATCCGTGGGAGAGAGCCCTCACCCGGCGCGGAGCCTGTACTCGGACGGCGCGAAGCGCCGATCCGGGTGCGCCGACCTCTCCCGCAAGCGGGAGAGGTGAAGTGAACTCACCGCCGATTCAACCAAATCGCATCACGCTATAGGCGCGCCACAGTTGCAGCAGAACGGCCGGGCAAGTGCCGGGCCGTTCTCTCCGCTATGGATGTTCAGACCAAGTCCCGGCCTCGCCGGTCAGACTATCGGTCATTGTGATCCGGTGACTGCGTAGTCCTTACAACACCCTGTTACTCTCCTTCACCTTCTCCGCATCCAGATACACGTCGCTGCCCATCTCCCTGAACTTCTGGCTCATCGCCGCCATGCCGTCCTCGATGGTGCCCTGCATCGACATCCCGATGCTCGCGGGATCGTTCAGCGTAGCGGCATAGTCCCGCACATCCTGCGTAATCTTCATCGAGCAGAATTTCGGGCCGCACATCGAGCAGAAATGGGCGACCTTGTGGGCTTCCTTCGGCAGGGTCTCGTCGTGGAAGTTCTTCGCGGTCTCGGGATCGAGGCCGAGGTTGAACTGGTCGGTCCAGCGGAAGTCGAAGCGGG
This sequence comes from Bradyrhizobium sp. Arg237L, assembly GCF_029990105.1. Classification (NCBI taxonomy): domain Bacteria; kingdom Pseudomonadati; phylum Pseudomonadota; class Alphaproteobacteria; order Hyphomicrobiales; family Nitrobacteraceae; genus Bradyrhizobium; species Bradyrhizobium sp. Arg237L. The sequence goes on from NZ_JAQMIL010000036.1 coordinate 3,134, forward strand.
CGCGAGACAGCGCGTCGTCGCGGAGCTGGGCGGCCGGGTGGCCTTTCGCCAGATCGGCGGCGTGGGCGGCGATCTTGTAGGTGATGACGCCGGTCTTGACGTCGTTACGATCAGGGAGGCCGAGATGCTCCTTCGGCGTGACGTAGCAGAGCATGGCGCAGCCGAACCAGCCGATCATTGCGGCGCCGATGCCTGAGGTGATGTGGTCGTAGCCCGGCGCGATGTCCGTGGTCAGCGGCCCAAGCGTATAGAACGGCGCCTCGCCGCACTCCTTGAGCTGCTTGTCCATGTTGATCTTGATCTTGTGCATCGGCACGTGGCCGGGGCCCTCGATCATGACCTGGCACCCCTTGTCCCACGCGATCTTGGTGAGCTCGCCCAGCGTCTCGAGCTCGGCGAACTGCGCGCGGTCGTTGGCGTCGGCGATCGAGCCGGGACGCAGGCCGTCGCCGAGCGAGAACGAGACGTCATACTTGCGCATGAGGTCGCAGATCTCGTCGAAATGCGTATAGAGGAAGCTCTCCTTGTGATGCGCGAGGCACCACTTCGCCATGATCGAGCCGCCTCTGCTGACGATGCCGGTGACGCGGTTGGCGGTGAGATGGATGTAGGGCAGGCGCACGCCGGCGTGGATCGTGAAATAGTCGACGCCCTGTTCGCACTGCTCGATCAGCGTGTCCTTGTACAATTCCCAGGTCAGCTGGACCGGATCGCCGTTGCACTTCTCCAGCGCCTGGTAGATCGGCACGGTGCCGATCGGCACCGGCGAGTTGCGCAAAATCCATTCGCGGGTGGTGTGGATGTTGCGCCCCGTCGAGAGGTCCATCACGGTGTCGGCGCCCCAGCGGATCGCCCACACCATCTTCTCGACTTCCTCCTCGACCGACGACGTCACGGCGGAGTTGCCGATATTGGCATTGATCTTGGTCAGGAAGTTGCGGCCGATGATCATCGGCTCGAGCTCGGCGTGGTTGATGTTGGAGGGGATGATGGCGCGGCCGCGCGCGATCTCGCTCCGCACGAATTCCGGCGTGATGAAGGCCGGCACCGAGGCGCCGAAGCTTTCGCCGTCGGCGAGCGCCGCTTCCGCGCGCTCGAGCTGCTGTTTGCGGCCGAGATTCTCGCGCTCGGCCACGTAGATCATCTCCTTGGTGATGATGCCGGCGCGGGCGAATTCGAGCTGGGTGATCTTGTGGCCGTCGAGGCCGCGCAGCGGCTGGTGATGCGCGGTGAAGGCACGGGCCGCCTTGTCGGCGGAGAGGTTGCCGTTGTCCTCCGGCTTGATGGTGCGCCCCTCATATTGCTCGACGCCGCCGCGTTCCTTGACCCAGGCGAGACGATTGCGCGGCAGGCCGGCATTGACGTCGATCACGATGGACGGATCGGTATAGGGGCCCGAGGTGTCATAGACGGGAAGATTGGGCTCGCCGGCGCCTTCGCTCAGGATGATCTCGCGCAGCGGCACGCGCACGTCAGGCGCTGCGTCGGGGGTGGAGAAAATCTTGCGCGAGGAGGGCAGCGGCCCCGTGGTGACGGCGGGAATGGTGGTGTCAGGGTTGGAACGAATGTTCATGGAGTTCCTCCTTCGAGAGCGTTGTTATTCCGTCATTGCGAGGAGCGATAGCGACGAAGCAATCCATTGGCGCCGCAAATCGCGGTGGCAATGGATTGCTTTGCGGAGCCTGTCATCGGGCGGCGCTTCGCGCCGACCCGGTGGCTCGTAATGACGGTGGGTGAGGTTTTGCATCACGCGGCCTCCGCGCTTTTGCCAAGCCATTGTCTGACCCGCGCATCGGGGTCGGCGTTCTGGGTGATGTCAGAGACGACGGCAATCGAGTCGGCGCCGGCGGCGAAGATCTCCGCGGCCTGCTCGAACTTGATGCCGCCGATCGCAACCAGCGGGATGTCGCCGATGCGCTCCTTCCATTCGGTGATCTTCGGAATCCCCTGCGGCGCGAAGCGCATCGACTTCAGCGTGGTCGGGAAGATCGGGCCGAGTGCGATGTAATCCGGCTCGGCCTTCATCGCGGTCGCCAGCTCCTCGTCGTCATGGGTGGAGATGCCGAGCGTCAGCCGCGCTTTACGGATCTCGGCGAGGTCGGCATCGGCGAGATCTTCCTGGCCGAGATGCAGATGCTCGGCGCCGGCGACGATCGCCGCGCGCCAATAGTCGTTGACGACGAGTTTTGTCGGTGTGCCCCTGGTCACCGCGAGCGCATCGGTGACGATCTGCAGCGCTTCAGAGTCGTTCAGATCCTTGGCGCGCAATTGGATCGTGCCGACGCCGAGCTTGGTCAGCCGCTCGACCCAGGCGACGCTGTCGACGACGGGATAGAATGGATCAGGATACGGCATGCCAGAACGGAGTCCCGATGACAGGGGTGGAGGGGGAGGCGAAGTCGCGCGCGTCCATCAGCCCGGCCTCATAGGCGGTGCGGCCGGCCTCGATGCCGAGGCGGAATGCATTCGCCATCGCGACGGGGTCGGCGGCTTTCGCAACTGCCGTGTTGAGCAGCACCGCGTCGTAGCCAAGCTCGAGGGCGTGGGCCGCATGCGAGGGCGCGCCGATGCCGGCGTCGACCACCAGCGTGATGTCGGGCAGGCGGTCGCGCAGCAGCCTCAAGGCATCGCGGTTGGTGATCCCCTTCGCGCTGCCGATCGGCGCGGCCCAGGGCATCACCACCTTGCAGCCGGCATCCACCAGCCGCATCGCGACCGAAAGATCTTCGGTGCAATAGGGGAACACCTCAAAGCCGTCCTTGATTAGGATCGAGGCGGCTTCGACTAGGCCGACGACATCGGGCTGCAGCGTGTCGTTGTCGGCGATGACCTCGAGCTTGATCCAGCTCGTTCCGAACAATTCGCGCGCGAGCTTCGCCGTGGTCACCGCCTCACGCACGGTGCGGCAGCCGGCGGTGTTCGGCAGGACCGTCACATTAAGTTCGCGGATCAGCGACCAGAACGCATCCCCGGTCCTGCCGCCGGCGGCCTCGCGCCGCAGCGACACGGTGACGATGTTGGCGCCGGAGGCGCGGATCGCTGCCTGCATGATCGCAGGCGAGGGATAGAGCGCCGTGCCGATCAGCAGGCGGGAGGAGAAGGTCTTGCCGTAGAAGTTCAGCACCATGCGTCTCCGCGGTCTCGGTTAGCTCCCTCTCCCCGTTCTTCACGGGGAGAGGGTTGGGGTGAGGGGCTGTTTCCGCAAAAACGGTGGGAGTGAGACTCGCGGAGAGTCCCCCTCACCCGGATCGCATCTTGCGATGCGATCCGACCTCTCCCCGCAAGCGGGGCGAGGTGAAGTGCGGCACGCGGACGCGCTCCTAACAATCGATCACCCTCCCTGCCGCGGTGTGATGATCTCGATCTCGTCGCCGGCTTTCAGTGCGGTCTCGGCCCAGCGGCTCTTCGGCAGCACGTCGTAATTCAGCGCGATCGCGAAATGGGTGCCTTCGTAGTCGAGCTCGGCGAGCAGCGCGTCGACGCTTACAGCGGTTATCTCCCGCGGTTCGCCGTTGACGATCACACGCATCGCATCACCTCATTGTCGATCTGGCCGCGCGCGACGTAAGCGAGCGTCAGCTCCGCCAGCGCCGGCGCAAGCAGGAAGCCGTGGCGGTAAAGGCCGTTCACCGAGATCTTCTTCCTGTCGATCGTGATCCGCGGCAGATTGTCGGGAAAGGCCGGGCGCAGGCCGGAGCCGAATTCGAGGATGCGCGCTTCGGCAAAGGCCGGGTGCACCGCATAGGCCGCGCCCAGAAGCTCCAGCGCCGAGCGGACGCTGACGCCGGTGTCCTCGGCCTCGATCGAGGTCGCGCCCAGCATGAACAGATGATCCTCGCGCGGGATCACGTAAAGCGGCCAGCGCGGATGGATCAGCCGCACCGGACGCGACAGCTCCACCTCCGCGGTCTCGATCAGGATCATCTCGCCCTTGACGCCGCGCAGCTCCGGCTCTCCGTCGCGCGCCGACAGGCCGCGGCAATCGATCACGATGCCTTCCAGATCCTCCGCGCTGATGTCGCTGTTGAACTTGATGGTGCCGCCGGCGGCGAGGATGCGCTCATGCAGCCTGGGCAGCACGCGGCGCGGCTCGACATGGCCCTCGCCCGGGAAGAACAGCGCGTCGCGGAAACGGCCGTCGAGCGAGGGCTCGAGCTGCGCAACGCCTGACGCATCGAGCCGCTCATGACCTTCCGTCATCCGGGCAAAGCGCTCGAAATCGTTGCGCTCGCGCGCATGCGCCACCACCAGCGAGCCGTTGAACGGCGTATCCGGCAATTCGCGCCGCCAGATATCGAGCGAGCGCTGGCCGAGCCGGCTGATGATGGGCTCGGCGACCTCGGCCTCGCAATAGGGCGCCAGCATGCCGCCGGCCCAATGGCTTGTGGATTCTGTCATCGCGGCGTCACTGCGCTCGTGCAAAGTCACCGCGTGACCGGCCTGCGCGAACAATAACGCCTGCCAAGCGCCTGCAATGCCTGCGCCGATGATAGATACGGGGGAATCCCCCCGCGGACTCTTATTCTGGTACATCCCTGTCCCTTCGCCGGTATGACCCGGATCAGGTTCAAAGGGTCACCGCGGTCCCGGATATCGGCCGGAATGGCCAACCCCAAGCGTGCGGTATCTCAGCTCCTCCTCGGAGCACCCCTCGGAACGCGTCTAATGTAAGCAGATGTGCTGAGCTGTCAACGCCGCCTTGCGGCCGTGCCCCTCAGTTGCCGGGGATCTGCTGTGCGTCGGCGTCGACCGCGCTTTCCGGCGTCTCGGCCTGTGCCTGCTCTTTTTGCGATGCGGCGGCGAGCGTCGGGCGGGATTCCCTCTTGGATTCCCTCAGGTGCTGCAGCCGCTGCTGCTTGGCGGCGTAATAGTACCCGCTGGCGTAGTAATGCACGGCGCGGTCGTGGTTGCCGCCGGCGGCACGATAGGCGCCGGCGAGATATTTGATGCCATAGGTGAGGTTGGTTTCGGGGTCGCGCAGGCCCGCCGCATCGCCCTTGTAGCCAAGGCCGCGTGCGGTCGCGAGCTTGATCTGCATCAGCCCGATCGCCCCGCCGCGTCCGATCAGGTTCGGCTGATACTTGCTCTCGCGCACGATCACCCGGTGCACCAGCGTATCAGGCACCAGATTGGCCTGGGCATGGCTGGCGACCAGCGCCTCATATTGCGAACGCTGCTGCGCCTGTGCGGGGGAGCCGAGAAGCACCGCGGCAATAGCCACGAGCAAGGTGAGAGCGAAAGGGAATTTCATCGGACGCGATCTCGGCGACGGAATAGTCTGTTCCACTTACGCAACCCGATTGTTGCGGCGGCCGGGCAAGTATGTGGCGAAAACGAGGCGTTATAGGGCGGGCTTTAGTAAAGTCTTAGACGACGATTTGCTGCACGGCGGCAAGCGTCTTGTCGCGCAAATGACTCAAAGCCACCGTAGGATTTTGCATGGCAGGCGCAGGGTTCAGCGCCTATCTGCCGGCAACGATAATTCAAGAAACGACAATCAAAAACCGACCAAGAAAAGTCGACAAAGGGAGACGCGTCATGGCCCATTTTGATTCCGCTGATCTGCCGCGTGGAAATCCTTGCGCACAATGCGGCAAGCCGATCGCGAAGCCGGATTGGGTCGAGCAGGATGGTGGCCGGATATTCTATCTCTGGCATTGCCGCGCCTGCGATTACCGCTTCGAGGCCATTGCGATCTATCCGGAGCACGGCAGCGAGCAGGCGCCGCTGGCCGCCTGAAGTCAGGCCGCCGAGCGCTCCTCTTTTCCGCGTACCGGCAACTCGATCCGCGCAACGAGCCCGTGCGGCTGTTTGTCGTGCAGCGACAACGTCCCGCCATGCGCGAGCACAATCGCGTTGGTGATGGATAGCCCGAGGCCGAAGCCTTCGGACTCGTCCATGTTGCGCGCCTCGTCGCCGCGGACGAACGGCTCCAGCACATCGTGCTTGCGCGCATCCGAAATGCCGGGGCCGTCGTCCTCGACTTCGATGGTGATGCGATCCGGCGCGATGCGGAGCCGGATCGTCGCCTCTGCGCCGAAGCGGACGGCGTTCTCGACCAGATTGGTGACGCTGCGGAGCAGGTCGTCCGGCCGCACAGTGGCCATCGCGTGGGCCGGGCCGTCGTAATTGACCTTGTGGCCCATGTCGGAAAACTGGTCGGTGACGAGCTGCAGGGTGCTGGCGATATCGGTCAGCGTCATCGATTCCAGTTTGCGGTCGTTGCGCAGGAACGACAGCACAGATTCCAGCATCGCGCGCATCTGGTCGAGATCGTGAAGCATGCGGCTGCGATGGGTCTCGTCCTCGATGAATTCGGAGCGCAGCCGCATCCGCGTGATCGGCGTGCGCAGGTCGTGGCTGATCGCGGCCAGCATCTTGGTGCGGTCCTCGATCAGGCCGGTGATGCGCTCGCGCATGCGGTTCAATGCTTTCGCGACCGAACGGATCTCTTCGGGTCCGCGTTCTGGCAGGGGCGCGGCCGCGCCGTCGAGGCTGAAACTTTCGGCGGCGCGCGCAAATGATGATAGCGGCGCGGTCAGCGCGCGTGCCGCCCACAGCCCGAGCAGCGTGACGCTGATGACCATGAACAACAGCGTCATCATCCAGGGACCGCCGAGGAACGGCGGCCGGTGCCGATCCGCGAGCAGCCTTGCCGAGATCATCGCGCCGTCGGGCAGGGTGATGCCGATCCTTGGCTCGATCTTTGCGCCGTCGCCCGCCAGCGGAAACAGCCGATAGGCGCCGCCGAGCCGGCGGTAGAGGCCGTGCAATTCGCGCTCATTCAGTTCGCCGGCCGCCGGCGCGGTGCCGGGCGGCAGGCTTTCGACGCCGAGTTGCGGAAAGGCGTTGTTGATGTCAGCAGACAGCCGCGGTCGTTCCGACGGCGCGGCGGCGCCGAGTAATTGGATTGCGCTGGCGAGCTGGGCATGTCCGCGGTCGCCAAGCGGCTCCGACTGGTCCGGCCGTGAGATGAGGAAGATCGTGGCGATGATGATGTGGATGGCGACGATCGAGGCGACCACCAGCGCCGCGATCTGCCCGCTGATGCCCCTGAGATTGAGGAAGCTGGAGAGCTTCATCGTCAATTGCCCGCCGCGGTCACCGCTTCGACTGTTGCTGCTTCCACTCTTGGCGTGAACATGTAGCCGCCGGCGCGCACCGTCTTGATCATGGTGGCTTCCTGCGGATCGGGCTCGATCTTGCGGCGGATGCGGCTGACCAGGACGTCGATGGAACGCTCGAACGAGCCGGCGTTGCGCGCGCCCGTGAGGTCGAGCAGGCTGTCGCGCGACAGCACGCGGCCGGGCCGCTCGCAGAAGGTCCGGAGCAGGTCGAACTCGGCGCTGGTCATGGCGACCTTGGCGCCTTCGGGGTTGCGCAATTCGCGCAGGCGGAAATCGATGCGCCAGCCCTGGAATGTCAGCACGGTTGCGCCTTCGATGGCGCTGGCGTTGCGCGCCGCCGCCTGCCGCCGCAGCACCGCATTGATCCGTGCCAACAGCTCGCGCGGATTGAACGGCTTCGGCAGATAGTCATCGGCGCCCATCTCGAGGCCGAGGATGCGGTCGACGTCCTCGCCGCGCGCGGTCAGCATGATGATCGGCGTCTGCGAGGTCGCGCGCACCTTGCGGCACAGGCTGAGGCCATCCTCGCCGGGCAGCATGACGTCGAGGATAAGAAGATCGATCCGGTGGTCGGTCATCGCGCGGACCATCTCGCGGCCGTCGCCGGCGGTGGTGACGTTGCAGGCGTTGTTGCGCAGATATTTCGCGATCAGGCTGCGCGTCTCGCGGTCGTCCTCGACGACAAGGATGTTCGGCTGCGGTTGGGCCATGCTGACCTTTTTGTCGTTGATTCGGGGTAAGCGGCGAAGATTCTTGTTTCCAAATGTTTCTGACGGCTGCGCGGTAACAGGGGGCAACAGGGCAAAAGGCACTGTTAAGACCGTTAACCCTACCGTCGCGGCGAGTTTCAGGCGTACCTATCAGAATCATTTGGAGCATTCCATGACCGCGATCTCGGCTGCCTCCGGCAGCACCTATCAGTCGCCTTTGCAGCGGCTGCAGGACGAACTGCAGTCCGAAATCAATTCCGGCACCATCAGCTCGTCCGATCAGGACGCGCTGTCGTCAGCGCTGACGGATATCGACGCCTCGATGCAGGCGAGCCGCGCCAGCGATCAGGCCGGCGGCACGCGGCCGTCGCCGGACGAGATGAAGTCCAAACTGGATGATCTCATCAACCAGGAGGTATCCAGCGGCAAGCTGACCAGCGACCAGGCGACCGAATTGCAGGGCGTGTTCAAGGCCGCCTTCGCGCAGGGTCCCGGCGGTAGCCACGGCCCTCACGGCGGCGCCGGCGGGCCACCACCGTCGGATGCTTCAACCTCGACCGATGACGCCAGCACCTCCACCAATTCCGTCAGCGACATCCTGCAGCAGTTCCTGCAGTCGCTGCAGGATTCGCTGGCGTCGTCGTCGTCGAGTTCCTACAATTCGGCCGGCAGCGCGAGCGCATCGGCCAATGGCAGTTCGTTCTCCGCGCTGCTGATCGACTACCAGAGTTAAGCCAAGCTCCTTCCCCGCGAAGAGCGCGTAGCCCGGGTGGAGCGCCAGCGTAACCCGGGGCCGCTTCTCAACGTTGACGCAGGTGTCCCGGGTTGCGCTTCGCTCCACCCGGGCTGCGTGCTTCTGCGAAAAGGGAAGGGTGGCTGTTCCATTTGTGGCGTAGGAACCAGTCGTCGAATGTGGCGTTGAACCTCTCGATCATTTGTGGGGAGGGCCAGATGGCAGCCGACGCCAGCACCAATCCGCATCGGCTCATCGCCAGCGATCGCGTCGAAGGCACTGCGGTGCGGCGGCCGAACGGCGAGATGATCGGCCATATCGAACGGCTGATGATCGACAAGGTCACCGGACAAGTGTCTTACGCCGTGCTCAGCTTCGGCGGATTCTTGGGCCTCGGAACCAATCTGATCCCCTTGCCTTGGGTGCGGTTGCGCTACAACACGCGCTTCGAAGCCTATGAGCTCGACATATCAGATGAAGAGTTGAAACGCGCGCCGTCGTTCCGCGCCGACAAGGATTTCGATTGGGGCGATCGGTCGCAGGAGGCCGAGCTGCATCGCTACTACGGCATACCGCCTTATTGGGGCGGTTTCTGAAGCGCATGTTCATCGCTTCACTCTGAACTTTTCGACTTGGCGCTCCACTTTGTTCGGCGTCGCAAGTTCCGTGCTACTTGATACGGAACGCTTGCTGACGTGACGGGTTTTCTCAGCATCGATTTCGAACTGGAGGATCCGATCATGTTAGCGAAGTATACCATCACTGGTCTCGCGGCTTCGGCCCTGCTTGCAAGCGTCGCGTTCGCGCAAACGCCGAACACGGCGACTGGAGATCGTCCGAGCACTGCGGCGACCACGTCAACCACCGCTCCGTCGTCGTTCCACGGCAACTGGCGCGGGTCGAAAATGGCCGGCCTGAACGTCTATAACGACAGCAACGAGAGCATCGGCTCGATCAACGACATGTTGATGGACAAGAGCGGCAACATCAAAGCGGTCGTGATCGGCGTCGGCGGCTTCCTCGGCGTCGGCGAGCATCTGGTCGCCGTCCCCTTCGAGAAGGTCAAGTTCGTCAACGAGCCGGTTGCCTATACCGGCGCGGCGAATACCGGCGCAAAGCCGGCGAGCGGCGCTGGCTCTTCGACGACCACGGGCGCTGCCACAAGCTCGACCTCGAGCGCCAAGCCGAACCCCTGGTACCCTGATCACGCCGTCTACAACGCGACCAAGGAAGAGCTGAAGGCGATGCCGGAGTTCAAGTACTCGACTGAGTAAGGTTCTCGCCTGCGCAAACAAAACGCGCCCGGTTCTGCCGGGCGCGTTCTTGCATCAGGCCGTGTACTCATAAACTCGCGTGACAGCGATCTTGGTCAATCTCCGCTTTGGCCCACCTCGCGGACTCAACTCGGACATCTCCATAGGTCCGAGGAGGGCCAACAACAATCGATCTTGCAGGCACTGGCCTGGCGTAGGTGCGAAAGATCCGAGAAATGCGAAATAAGGTGCGTTTGCGGTTGGTTACTTGCGCAGGCCCCTCCCCATCGCCTCGTAGATCATCGTCTTCAAGTTCAGTTGGATCCGTCCCCCCTGTGTGGGCGACATCACCATGAAGACTCCCAACATGTCGTCCACGGGATCGACGAAATAGAAACTGCCGCCGGCGCCGTCCCAACGGTATTCACCGAGTGGCCAGTCCGTATTCGGAGGTGGCGAGGTGCGCACGGCGAAGCCAAGACCGAAGCCACTGGTGGGGCCCGGAAAATAGAAGGGATCATGAATGATACCGGTCTCCGGCCCAATCTGATCCGACGTCATCAGTGCGACTGTCTCACGCTTGAGGTACCGCTTGCCGTCGAGTTCACCTCCATTCAGCAGCATTTGCAGGAAGCGGGCGTAGTCCCCTGTGGTCGAGGCCAAGCCCGCTCCACCGGACTCCCAGCGCCGCGGCAATGTAGGATCGGTGATTCCAGCGACTCGAGAGCGATCGACAGGAAATCCCCTGGCGATCAGCGGCCACTTCGCTTTATCCGCGACATAATACACAGTGTCGGACATTCCGAGCGGATCGAACAATCTCTGCTTTTCGAATTGGTACAGCGTCTGCCCCGAGACCACCTCGACGACACGGCCCAGCACGTCGGTTGAATGGCTGTAATTCCAGCGCGTTGCGGGCTGATCGGCAAGCGGCAGCACTGCGATCCGGTCGGCGAAGTCGGCGTTGTTGAAATCCCCCGCATACAACAGAGGATTCGCATAGAGTTTCTGCACCTGGGTCTCGCCGTAGAAGCCGTAGGTGATACCCGAGGTGTGCCGCAATAGATCCCTGATCGTGATCGGGCGCTTCAACGGCTCGAGCTTGAGCGGATACTTTCCTGCTTCGTCGGACATATCGACACCGACCTTGGCTTCCGCAAAGGAATGAATGTATTTCGACACGGAATCGTCGAGAGCCAGCTTGCCTTCGTCGACCAGCATCATCGCCGCAACCGACGTAACGGCCTTCGACATCGAATAGATCTGGAAAATCGTATCCGGCGTCATCGGCAGCCCCGTGTCGGGGTCCCGCACGCCGAAGCATTCGAAATGGACTGGCTTGCCGTGTTGTTGGATCAGCAGGATGCCGCCAGGAATCTTGCCGGTCGTGATCTCATTGCGAATGGTGTCGTCAAGCTGCTTCAGGGCCGCGGGTGAAAGAGTTCCTACAGCCGGCGTTTCGGATTCGGCGCGCAGCTCAAACGCCCAGCCGACGACCAGGGAAATCGCGAACGCTGCCGCGGCAAGGCAGCGCAGTGCGGTGTTTCCGGTTTGCCATCGCTTCATAGACGAGCAGCTTAAGGGTTCGCTGGACGCGCCGGCGTTCCGAAGGCGTCTGCTCCAGCAGCACGCAGAACGTCTCCTACTTGCGGCCGATGACCATATAGCAGCCGACGACGTTTTCCAATTGATTGCCAAGGTCAACCGCGATTCGGGGACGAGCTTCCTGCTCGTTACCCACAACGTGGATCGGTCATGCCGCTGCGATCGGATCCGTCGGGGTGGCGAACGGTCGTATCACTCGCTACGAGTTCCACGTACGACCAGGGTCCTCGTGCGAAAGTGTCCGCTTAGGGCAATCGCGTCATTCTTGGCTTATTCGCCGAATGTCTGCTTATCCCGTAACAGCGGCGGAATAGCGGACATACTGCAACCGCTGCTTGGGGCCCAACAGCAGACATAACGAGATCCGGAACGCTCCGCCACTACGTGGTAAAATCAAGTACGATTTTTCCGATATGCCCGCCTTGCTTCAGCGCTTCAAACGCTGAGCGAGCTTCACGCCACGGAAATACCTTGCAGACAACGGGTTCTATATTGTGCGCGGAGATCGCTTTGCACATGCGCTGAAACATCTCAAGGGAGCCGACGGTAATGCCCCGTACAATCACATTTTTCATGTAAATCGTTCGAACATCGAGCGGCTGAGTCCCTCCTGCCAGCATCCCGACAAGAGAAATTGTGCCTTCCAGACGAACGGCTCGGATGCTTTGTGCGAGTGTTCCGGCACCGCCGACTTCGACGACGAGATCAACACCTTTTCCGCTGGTCAGTTGCAGTGCCTCTGCCGCCCAATCCGGTTTGGAGCGATAATTGATTCCATCGGTAGCGCCCAACGCCTTTGCACGCTCCAGTTTTTCATCTGATGACGAGGTTACGATAGCACGTAGGCCCGCAGCAACGGCGAACTGAAGCGCGAAAATCGATACTCCTCCAGTCCCTTGCAGCAATATGGTCTCGCCGGGAAGTAGGCCCGTGCCGTCCAGAACAGCCCGCCAAGCTGTCAAAGCTGCGCAGGGCAACGTAGCAGCCTGAATATCCGTCAGAAAATCCGGCGGTCGAGCAAGCGCAGATTGCGGCAAAAGGAAATGTTGCTGTCCAACACCGAGTTCCGAAGCACCAAGCATGCTGAGCTTTTCAGGTGCGCGCCGGCCGGATTGCCAAGTCGGAAAGAAGGTAGAGCAAACCCGGTCACCGGGCCTGAGTCCCTTAACATCCTCGCCCACTTCTTCGACAATTCCGCACGCGTCAGATAGCGGCGTATACGGAATCGACGGCCCTGCCGTTGAGATGCCGACGATGAGCGCGAGGTCACGATAGTTGAGCGCGGCGGCGGTGGTGCGCACGAGTACCATATCCCGAAACGGGCGTGGCGTTTCCCGGCTCAGAATCTGTAAATCCCCCAGCCCATTCTTACCCGTCACTTGAAGGGTTTCACTCATCGATTCGGCCTCGCGTGAACCCGAAAATCGGACAAGTTGTACTCCGAAATGACCAAACCATGCCAGAGAGTCTCGGTTGCTAGCATCCGATGTCCCTTCCGGGTCAAAATGCGAAAAACTCAGCGCGAGAAAATCTAGTCCGCTAATGCCCTGCTAAGCGGACCTCAACTACAGGTGCCACCACTTCGCTGATGGGCCAAAACCGGACTCACGGCGCCATGCACGTGCGCCGCGCGTCGCCTATTGCTGTGATCTGCTTTCAAGCAGCTGGTCGCGGGCCTCCTCCGATACAAAGCGCTCCGCGCGCTGCCATGCCTCGTCATTGTCGCCGCGGAACTGGAAGTACTTCCGTAACACGACACGCTGGGATGTCGTGTCGATGGCAACAGTCTGCGCCAGCTGCACCAGCGTGCTCATCTTATGAAAGCCGCCGATGATCAGGATCTGCGCGCCGGCCTGTGACGCCGCGCGCAGCCGATCGCGCAACGCCGGTCCGTCGGTCGGACAATTTGGTGCGCAGGAGGACGGCACAAGCTCAAAACGGCGGTCTGCCGTGACATCGTCCCGCAGCGCGGTCATGAAAGCCCGCAATCGCTTTTCATGCACGGCCGTCTGATCGGTGGGCTCGTTCGACGTGTCTCTATATTTGAAATCGTCGACGGAGACAGCCAAAGCGTGGTCGGCGGTCGCGGCGGATGCATCTGAGATGAGGCTGGATCCCAGGAACAGACCGGCTGTGGTAACAGCGTGCAACAGGGAGGCGTGGCGCATGGCGATGACTCGATCTCCCCCTACTGAGGCCATTTTAGAAGATCGATTCTTTCCGCCTCCTGTCGAAGAAATTAATCCTTGGTAACGCTACGCGGCCGCCCATGGCAGCGCAGCGCTAATGTCTGCAGTGGTCAATCGCGACGGTTTTGCACGATCTCTTTTAGGTCCAGTCTACCCCTCAGAGCCGACATGCAGGCGACAGGCTGATTTCGTCGCGAAGGGCCAACACCGGACATACAGTCCCGACGAGGGAATCAAAGTGCCCAATCAAGGAAGGTCAGCACCAATGATCTATCGTCGCGTTGCTTCAGTTTAGCGAGTGCTGGGGCAAGGACCGCATGGGAGCCGTAGGAGCCGAGATGCTCCCACCGGGACCTCCATCATGTTACGGCCGATCTCGACGACCGCGATTCCAGGTGCGTCTAATTGCAATGAAGCGTATGCTCGATTTCACACGCCAAGTCAGTTTCGCTCGAACTTCACGGAGGCGGACATGGGTGCGGCGTGGAAGGCGGACGCGATTCGTACCGTGATCACCGAGGCGACGCTCAAAGATCGCGAAGACGGTCGGGAGCTCCGTCGCCAAGCCAATGACAATACGCCTTGTCTCTTGGCCCGAGAAATAATGCCGGCGCAGTTAATCCAGACACACGCAGGGAGGTTGCCATGCTGACTCGACGAGGATTCGCGGCCGTTGCGTCGTGCGCTATCTGCGGAATTACGGAATTTGCTGCGACAGAAGTGTCGGCCCAAGGCACGCCGCCGGCGACGCCAGGGGTCACGCGAAAGATCTTGTCGCAAATGGATGGCCCGGTGCCGGGGTATGTGACGCTACTTGTCGCGGCGACAATAGAACAGGGAGCCACTGTCGCTCGACACATGCATCCGGGAATCGAATCCGCTTACGTCGTCGAAGGCGGCTTCGAACTTCCCATACAAGGTCAACCGACCCGAACGATGAAGACAGGCGACGCCTTCCAAATACCACCCGAGACGCCCCATGCAGGTGGTAAGCCTGCCGACGCCAAGAGCATCATTCTGATCACGTATGTTTTGGAGAAGGGAAAACCCCTCGCATCTCCGGCGTAGGCTCTCGGGACTGCGGCGCGGCGGTCGCGGCGCTGATCGCTTGTTCAGCGCGGCGATTGCCGCACTCAGGCTCGCGGCGAATGCCTCCTGAAAATTGACCGGCTTGCGGGTGGTGAAGACGTGGTCGCGGCTCCGCGGGGGCGGCTGGTACGGTTTCCGGACTCTGGGTACCGCATGGCAGGCGGCGGCAAGTTCGCTGCGTCTGCAACGGGTCAGATTCGGAATTGGCGGGCCAGCGCATCGTGGGCCGCTTTCCCCCCGTAGCTGACCGACCCTTCGGCGGTCGCGATGGCAGTCAAGGGCCATCACCGGACGCTTGTTGGTCCACGAAAGAGCTTCGGATTGGCCCGTAGACGGACGGCGACGATCGGACCATATAAATAAGGATCCCTTTTAGGGAAAATGTTCGACGAGCAAGGGAGCCCCAAATGTACGGCAATATTCTCTTGAGCACGGATGGATCGGATGTCGCGAGAAATGGCGTTAAGCATGGGATTGGTTTAGCAAAGGCCCTGAACGCTAAAGTGACAGTTATCACCATAACGGAACCGATGCCGGTCTACTATGGGAACGGATACGCCTCGGGATGGACTCCCTCGCGGGAAGAGTTTGATCACTTTGACGCAGCCGGCAAGGAACGTGCACGCAGAGTGCTCGATGAAGCTCGAGCTATGGCGGAGCAGATCGGGATACCTGCAGAACTCTTGCATGTTCCGAATGCGCACCCAGCCACTGCGATTATCGAAACAGCAAAGTCCAGAGGCTGCGACCTAATCGTCATGGGCTCTCATGGGCGTCGCGGCCTCACGAAGCTATTTTTGGGGAGTCAAACATCGGAGGTCCTAGCCGACGGAAGCGTGCCGGTGTTGGTAGTGCACTAGCGGACATAGGGCGTGGGTTGACGGCGAGCAAGAGCGCCATGATTTCCAGTGTGGGCGGGCGGTTGAACATCCACCCCGGTTGGACTTCGTCAGTAAAGCTAGTGTCCGCTTGGGTCAACGGGCGCCCTTTTGCTCTCGCTACGATGATTTCCGGTCAGGCCCAGCGAGCGGGAATATTTGGAGTCGGCCGGAAGGTCTCAGACGGGTCATCAGCGTCGTTTCGGCTATCGGTCGGTCGCTTCCGGTCTAGCCCAATGAGCGGACATGGTCAGAGTCCGTCGGCATGTCGCTGAAGGGCCAACAGGGGACATCCTATTTGGTGCTCGTTCTGCGACTTGATGCAACAGTACGAAGGGGAATGAAGCCCTGTTACCCCTTTCGAGCGGGCGCCGCTGCTTGGCCGGTACCAATCTGCATCAAGTCTCGGCCGATCACGAGTTCGCCCGAAAAGCCCTTGCCTGCAGGCGATAGCTGTTCACGCGTTGCGTTGCCGGGCACAATGTGGCTGAGGACAAGCTTCTTCACACCCGCTGCTTCGGCTATTCCGCCAACCTCTTCAACCGGCGTATGTGCGCCAAGCAGATGTTGCATCAAGCCTTCTTCGGCGACTGAACGCGGCGCGGGAAATAGACCATGGATCCATCTCGTCACGATGACTTCGTGAACGAGAATGTCTGCGCCTTTTGCAAGCTTGATCAGGTTCTCGCTGCGCGCCGTATCGCCGGAGAACACGATCGACCCGTCCTCACTGTCGAAGCGATAAGCGAATGCAGGCCAGACTGGAGCGTGCGCCACGAGGATTGCCGAAACACGAACGCGATCGTCCTCGAACACCCTGAACGGCTCCATCGGGGGAGCAGGGGTTTCATTGGGCGATTTGAACCCGGCAATTTGCGGGATATCGATGTCGTGCACCTCGACCAGCGCCTCGAGGCTCCGTTTACCATTGTCGCGCATTCGATCGTTCAAATCCGTCGCGAAGGCCTGATAGATGTAGCCGGTCATATCTTTGGTGCCAGGCGTCGGATTATCGGGGCTGATAATTGGCGCAGTCGGGCTCGAAGAGCCGGGGAGCGAAAAGACAGGCGCCACTTGGCCTCGCCGGCCCGGACCGAAGACCTTGAGGGGCGAGGCGGGACGGTCCAGCCCAGTGAACAATCCGAACAGCAACAAATTCGGATAATCGACTGTATGATCGGAATGGAGATGGGTCAGAAAGAGCGCTCTCAAATTGGCGCTCATAACGCGGCTATTAGCCGGCAATAACGCCTGCTGAAGGCGTTTGCCGACCCCCTCGCCGCAGTCCACGAGATAATAGGCGTCTCCAACCGCCACGGCCGATGAGATGCCGCACTGGTCCGAATTGGGCCACCATGTGGGACCGCCTGCCGTGCCCAGCAAAAGAAGTCTGGTCCTCGAACTCGCGGTGTCTCCGGACGATTGTGCGATCTCAATTCGTGTGTCCAGTTCGTCGTCGCCTGCGACTGCGGAGCACATCATGGGAGCGATAAGGCTCGCTCCAACGGCGCTTCCCGCGATGAAGCCACGGCGCGTGAGCGCTTGCTGGAGGGCATGTCCTATCAGGTTGCACATCGTCTCATCCTCCCGATCAGAAGAAGCTCTCTCGCAAAATCTCGTGGGTCAGATGCCCTCCCCGGGCGTAATCGCCAAGCCGACCGAGATCATCGGGCCGCACACGAAGCTCGTGCCCGCAGTTGCGCAGAATACGCTTCGGTGGTGGTCCGCGCCTTCATTGCTGCGACCTGCTTTCAAGCAGCCGGTTGCGGACCTCCTCCGATACAAAGCGCTCCGCCCGCTGCCATGCCTCGTCGTTGTCGCCGCGGAATTGGAAGTATTTCCTAAACACGATGCGCTGGGATGTTGTATCGATAGCAACAGTCTGCGCAAACTGCACCAGTGTGCTCATCTTATGAAAGCCGCCGATGATCAGGACCTGCGCGCCGGCCTGTGACGCCGCGCGCAGCCGATCGCGCAACGTCGGTCCATCGGTCGGACAATTCGAAGCGCAAAAGGACGGCACAAGCTCAAAACGGCCGTCTGCAGTGACATCGTCCCGCAGCGCGGTCATGAAAGCCCGCAATCGCTTTTCATGCACGGCCGTCTGATCGGTGGGCTCGTTCGACGTGTCTCTATAATAGAAATCGTCGACGGAGACAGCCAAGGCGTGGCCGGCGGTCTCGGCGGATGCATCTGAGATGAAGCTGCTGGATCCCAGACCGGTGAACAGGCCGGCTGTGGCAAGAGCGTGCAAGAGTAGGGCGTGGCGCATGGCGATGACTCGATCTGTTACGCATCCACCATCGTTTTGCTTCGAACTATGCTGAGCGCATTTTCGGCGGAAGTGTAGTGAACAATCGGTAATTGTGGGAGAGCCCTATCTTTCACAAGCGGCATCGGCGAGGTGCGCTAACCCCAGAGACGGGCAAAGGCTTTAAACTTGGGTTTGAAGTTCGTTACGCAGTGGGGACGGAAGTTCGCGGCGAGGATTCCTTGCGTTGCGGAATGTCGGCTTCGGGTCAAAAGCGCCGATTGGAAGGTCGACCAGTCACTTCCGATCTACCCCGATAAGCAGACGATTTCCGATCCCGCGCGGACTTCGCATTCGGGCCAACAGGCGACATAAGCGAAACCCGAAGTGCGAACCGCTTAATGCGTCAACTCATTTCGAAATGTGGAACTGCGGTCGTACGGGGCGGTAACATTATAACATTATGCGTCGGATCAGCTTTCGATTTTTGCGCCCTTGGCGGCGTTGCCTTTCGCACCATTTTAAGTGGACTGGAACCACATGCATATGGAGCATGCTGATGGCCACTTGCACCGAGAAACACCATGAGAACCACCCTCATCGCCATGGCCCGAATTGCGGACACACCGCGGTTCACCATGACGGCCATGTGGACTATCTTCACGATGGTCATCTTCACCATATGCACGAGGATCATGTGGACGAACATGTCATCCCGATCGATGCGGCAAATCCCGTGAACTGCACCCCTCACGTCCACTGCTCACATACTCACGGTCCAGGCTGCGGACATGAACAGGTGCCGCATGGAGACCATGTCGATTACCTCGTAGACGGCAGGCTGCATCATCCACACGGTGATCATTGCGATGATCATGGGCCTCTGCAGTTAGCCTGAGGACGCCAAGGACTACCCATCGAGCCGCTTGAGCGCAATCGGCGATCTGCCCAAAACGACCTGACCGGCGCCCGCCGGGGCGCGGTATGTCTCAGTTGGGTCAGATTCGGAATTGGCGGGCCAGCACATCTTGGACCGCTTTCGACCCGGTAGCTGACCTACTCCTCGCGTTCGCGATGGCAGCCAAGGGCCAAATTCAGAAGTCTTCGTGTGCAGGGCCGGACCCGTGCTTGTTCTCCGAGGAACCACTGCGTAACTCTTTCGTTGTGCTGGTCTTCCGCACAGCAAAAGGAACACGACCATGGATCGCGAACATGTGAAGGGCGCTGCCGACAAGGCAAAAGGCGCCATCAAAGAAGGTGCCGGTAAGCTCACTGGCGACAAGGAGATGGAAACCGAAGGCAAGATCGACAAGGCGAAGGGATCCGCACACAACGCCGCCGGAGATGTGAAGGATGCAGCGCGGGACGCCGCTGGCGCCCTCAAAAAATAAGCACAAGAGGGAAGACCAAGAACTAGCCGCCTCCGGGCGGCCTTTTCTTTTGCCACAGGGCGGTCGGGCTGAGTGACGAAGTCTGCCTTACCTCTAAGAACCGACCTTTAGCTTGGACGTGCCGCTATGCCCTTTTCGGGGCAGGAAGTGGCATTCCAAACGAAAGACGCCGCCAACTGCGGCGGCCTTACAATTGAGATACGAAAAGGGTAACGCATGCGATCAGCGTTGCCGTACTGAGGGTCACTACGACGAGAGCTTGTTCACTGCGGGCTTGCAAATCATCATCGTCCATTGATCCCAACGCCAGACCGCGCATCTGGTTTCGATGCATGGAGAAAGACTGCCTGGTTATTTCGGTGGAGCTCAGCAAATGCCGGCCGAACGTACGTTTGGGGCGAAGTCAGAAGAACTCAGCGTGAGCAAATCTTGTCGGCCATGCCACGCCAAGCGGACCTCGACGAGGCCATTGCCACTTCGCCGATGGGGCCAGATGGTCCCCGATGTTTCACCGTACAAACAGTTGCTCTAGTTAATTCGAAATCAGGCCATTCACATTTTTAAGATCGGTAGATGAACGGCTCGGGAAACCGACGGATGCGACTGGAGGCTGGGCGAGGTATGTCGCCTTTAGGGCCATTAACGGAAGTGCGCTTCAACGGTCTGAGTTTAGCCGCCCCTGTCGCGCATTGCTTTGAACCCCGTCTCAACCCGCGACGTCAAACCCTAGGCTTATAAAGGAGCTCGACGTAGTCCGGTCTACCTTCCACATCGGACGTTGCAGCGCTCGCGGCAGATCGACGCAAAGGGCCAACAGAAGACTCTTCCACCGCAGTAAGCGCTATTGTTGCCGCCCTGACACGTCAGGGCCGGAATTGGCCGCGGCACGGCAATAAGCAAACATCACGAAAAAACGAGGAGTGAGACGGCTCACAGACGTGCCTCGCTTTACACAGTAATCGAGGGCAGTCAGATAACCAGTGCGCCAGGGATCGATTTCGTCACGACGTCCTGTCGCGCGGCAATCCGCTTTCTTCGGTCTACAGGCGATTGACTCGGTAACGCGCGTTTCAAGCCGAGTTGAGCTTCGGGAAGCGGAATTTAAACGGAACAGGCCGATCTCTCCCTACGTCAAGGCCGAAGGCATCCGCATCGGATGCTGCAAGCCGGTAGCTCGCGTTTGAACAGCACGCTCGCCTCACGGAGCGTGACCGCATTGTCTTGTCCGCGCGTGGGTCTGCGACCGTCGATACAGGAGAAAAACGACAGTGATTTCATTCAAAGCTATTGCAACGGCCGTGCTGCTGTCCGCGACCGCAGCGACGCCGGCATTCGCGCAAGACCGCGCCCTGTATATCAAAAATCTACGCGACTCCGGGTATAATCCGAGGAACGACTACAATCCGAACGGGACCATAAGGGCCGCCATCCAGGAGCCGGGCGCGTTCGCGTTCAATTATCCCAATCTGGACGTTCTAAATGGAGGTAGGCCAACGCCTGCTGCCAGGTTGTCTCCCGACTGGCCCGTGTTGAAGGGCGCGTGTGCGTCGGCCGGCGGCGGCGTCTCTTACTGCGGCGACCGCTACGGCTCTTATGATTTTGCGCCCGGCGCATTCCTGCGTCATCATGGCCGCCGCCATCACCGGTCGTGACTCGACCGCGCGGTACAGCGCCATGCGCGGCCCCAAGGCCGCGTCATGGCGCAAGGCGGACCTCATCAGGCCCCTCAACCGAAAGCGTTACGTTTCGATCTCGTTCATGAAGATGAATAGGAACTCGATGAGATATTTCGCATTTATCGCACGGTAACCCTTGCGCGCCGGATGCGCCGCGCGCACGCTTGCCACGCTAAGCGCTATCGACTTACGGAGGGTGCGACCATGCCACGGGTCAAGCAAGCTTCGAAGCAGAGACGCACAACCAAAGCCGCCGCCGTGAAGGTGCTGGGCGCCGCCGGACTGGGTCTTTCGCTGGCGGGCAGTGCATCCGCATCCACGATGCCCACTTCCGGTATCCCGCAATCTGACGATACCTCGCCGAATCAGCGCTTCGTTCTTGGCGAAGAGGAAATGGCCGACGTCAGTCTAGCCACGTTCCATCTCTTCGATAGAGAAGACTTGGGCGGCGGCGTGCAGCTAGCGCGCGGCGGCGGCTGCGGTGGTTGCGGGTGCGGCCATGGTGGCGGGGGGTGCGGCGGCGGCCGAGGTTGCGGTGGTGGCGGGTTTGGCGGCGGCCGAGGTTGCGGCGGTGGCGGATTTGTTGGCGGCCGAGGTTGCGGTGGTGGCGGGTTTGTTGGCATCCGAGGTTGCGGCGGTGGCGGATTTGTTGGCGGCCGAGGTTGCGGTGGTGGCAGGTTTGTTGGCATCCGAGGTTGCGGTGGCTTCCGTGGTTGCCTTGGCTTCCGTGGTTGCGGTTGCGGCGGCTGCGGGTTCAGCATCGGGTTCTATGACGACATCGGGTTCGATGACGACATCGGGTTCGGTGGCTGGGGGTATGGTGGCTGGGGGTTCGGTGGTTGCGCGGGTTGCTGCGCATCCTGGGGGGCCTGTCGCTTGTGCTAAGTCCCACCAAGGACTCTGCTGAGCTGCGATCAGCCTCTCGCTGGTTACGAGTTTAAGATCGCCTTCGGGTCAGACTCGGTCATTCGGCGATGTTGGCTCGATGTCCGGTTTGCCCGAAAGCGGACGCTGCTGGGTGATTTAGTACAGGCCCCAGCGGTGTCCAACCCACCGCCTCACTTCTTCACCGTCTTCGCCTGCGCCTTCGGCGGTGCTGGCGCCTTCTTCGGCGTGGCCGGCTTCGCGTTGTCGACGGCGGTGTTGATGTCCTCGATCAGCTTCGACACGCGCGCGGCGTTGCTGCCGAGGTCGGCCTCGAAATAGCGCGAGGCGGAGCGGATATCGACCCGCGAGTCCTCGCCGTCGGGCATGATGCGGATCGCGACATCCTCGCGGAAGCCCATGATCGGCGTGCGCGCCACCGCCTCGATGCGGCCGATGCGGCGCGGTGGCGTCGGCGGGCGCTCATCGATCACGAGCCATTTGCGCCGGTTCACCAATTGCAGCGTCACCGTGTAAGCGCGGTCCACCGGCACCTCGAGCTCGACGGTCTCGATATCGGGATAGGCGCGGCGCTGCTGGTCGGCGGAGTAGAGCCCGGCATAGACGGCCGAATTGGTGTCGTCGCTGGTGCGCAGGCGCGACAGCGCCTCGAACCGCGGCGGATCGATCGGGTCGGTGGTGATGTCGTGGATCGGCGGCAGCCGGCGATATTGCACGGCGAGATAGGCGGGATAGGCGAGCACCAGCGCGTTGATCAGGAAGGCCAGAAGGACGCGGCCCATGCCGCGCGAACCGTTCTGCCAGATCGCGGCGAAGGCGGCGAAGCCAAGCAGGATCGAAAGTCCCGCACAGGCCAGCGCGCCGAAGAAGGTCGCCAGCGCCGGCTTCATCTCCAGGAAGCCGAAGCGGACGATGAGGATCGAGACGATCACCGCGACGGCGGAGAAGATCGCGAGGTTGCGTGCCCAGGTGGCGAGGCTGGACACCGGCTCCGACTGATAGGGAACAGAAAACCTGCGGGCCATCGGTGAGAACTGCCGTGTTGTGGCTTGGCCCACTGCCAGGGGCCGGATGAAAACTGGCAGCTTGAGACCACGGCGGCCCGGCAATTTCAAGGTTTGCGGGCGATATGAGGCGAGCGACGGGAAAATTTGGCAACCTCGCCGATTAACCATTCAATCAAACTGATCTTTAGTTGCAGATTGACTCGGCGGAACTTTGGGCTAAAGGCTCCACTCTAGGTTGTCGGAACCACCGAAGCGAAGGGACCGTCCTGGCGAAGGACATCGGCGAACGGCAATCAAAAAAGGATAACGGCGGGCGTCAGCCGGAAACGTTGCAAGAGTGACCTAGGCTCACGGTCGTTGCCGCCAGGCGGACCGGAGGTGCGCGGTTGCATCCTCATGGGCTGTAAGGATCGCAGACAGCGTAGCCGGCGTGCATCAGCGGGGCTGGTGGGCAGCCGCCTCAGGGCGAGCGTTCAGTATGAGTGGTGGCAGGGACGAAGGCTACGTTGATCCCAACGATCCGATCTACTGCGCGCCACGGGAGCGGGCGATAAGCGGGCAGCCGACGGCGTCGCTCAGACCGTCCGCGGAGCATCCATCGTTGACTGCCGACGATCCGCCCTTGCAACCGCTGGGCAAGCCTCGACGTCGCGACCATTCGGAAATGTTCACCAAGGCCGTCGCCCAAGCCATGCAGGAAGCGATGGAGCCTATCGAGGTGCCATCCGTCCTCCGCAACTCGGGAAGGCGTGCGCTGCTCCGCGTGGGAGCGAGGTTCGCGATCGCGGCAGCGGTTGCGGCAGGCATCGCGATGATCCTCGTCATGGCGATTCCGGCGTCGCAAAGTCCTGGGGTTCGGTCGAATGCCGTCGCATCGATCGCCTCTTCCTGGCAGTCGCTCAAGACCTCGCTGTTTCCGGCGCCGCAACGCAAGCGGGCCGCGACCCTTGCCGTCGAGGACAGCAGCGGGCTCGCCGACGACCCGCTGCCGCTCGGTGTGCGCGTGGGTGCTCCCCCTCCTGGCGCCGTCATTGCCATCGGTGGATTGCCAGCCGGCGCGCGGCTGACGGCTGGCAAGCGCGTCGCCGCCAACGAGTGGCGCGTGCCCGCGTCGGAGATTTCCGCCGTGTCGGTCATTCCGCCGGACGGCTTCGTCGGCCAGATGGTGGTGACGGTAGAATTGCGTGACGGCGACGGTGCGGCGCTCGTGGGTAGTTCGATCCGGCTTTCCTGGAAACCCGCTGCCAGCGTCGCGGCGCAGCCACCGGCGGCTGTCGTGGCTGCGGCGCCGGCTCGGCCTGCAGCCGCTTCCCCGCCGCCGCAGATGGACACCGTGCGCAATCTGGATCCGAAGGAAATTTCTGTTGTCGTCAAGCGCGGACAGGATTTGCTCGCCAGCGGCGACATCGCGGCGGCGAGGCTATTGCTGCTGCGCGCCGCCGAAGCACGAGACGCGCGCGCCGCGCTGCTCCTCGCCCGGACTTACGACCCGATCGTGCTCAAGCAATTGGGCGCCAGTGGCCCGCTCGCGGATCTCGCGCAGGCCCGCAACTGGTATCAAAAAGCGAAAGAATGGGGCGAACCCGAAGCTCAGCGCCAGCTTGATGCGCTCGCGCCCATCCGCTGATCCCTGCACCGCACCTCGCACGCGCCCGTAAATCTCGACGATATCGGGAGAGGGCGCATCAACTTGCGCCGGCTGTAGGATGGGCAAAGCGACTTGTCCGCTGTAGCTCGAAGAGCGAAGGCGGAAGCGTGCCCACCATTATCACTCCGCTCGTGATGGTGGGCACGCTTCCACCGGCGCTCGTTTGAGCTGCGGTGAATGAAGTCGCTTTGCCCACCCTACGGGATTTCGCGAATTATCCTCTGTCATTCCGGGGCGCGCCAACGGGTCCGCGCAAAGCGCGGCCCGATGACAGGCTCCGCGCGAACTCTGATGTGCAATTGCACATCAGAGAATCCATTTCGCCGCCTGCGCCTGTGGCCCGATGGATTCCGGGCCTGCGTGCTCTGCACGCATCCCGGAATGACACCAGACGACAGAGGATTCGCTCACAGCCTGTACGAGGCTCTCGCCAAGCCGCGTGGATGCCCGGGCCAAGCCCGGGCATGACGGAGAACCTGTTCGTTACGCCGCCGCGGTCGGGAGGCTGTAGCTCTTGAACTGATCGCGCAGCGCTGTCTTCAGGATCTTGCCGGTCGCGGTGTGCGGAATGCCCTCGACGAAAACGACATCGTCGGGCATCCACCATTTCGCGATCTTGCCGTCCATGAACTTCAGGATCTCCTCGCGCGTCGCCTGCTGGCCCTGCTTGAGCTGCACGATCAGGAGCGGACGCTCATCCCACTTCGGATGGAACACACCGATCACGGCCGCCTCGGCCACGGCCGGATGGCCGACCGCGAGGTTCTCCAGGTCGATCGACGAGATCCATTCGCCGCCGGACTTGATCACGTCCTTGGAGCGATCGGTGATCCGCATGTAGCCGTGCGCATCGATCGTCGAGACGTCGCCGGTGTCGAAATAGCCCTGTTCGTCGAGGATGCTGCCGTCGACGCGGAAATAGGCCTTGGCGATCGACGGGCCCGAGACCTTGAGCCGGCCGAAGGTCTTGGCGTCCCACGGCAGCTCCTTGCCGGCATCGTCGGTGATCTTCATCTGGACGCCGAACGGCGGGTAGCCCTGCGTCTGCAGGACGTCGAGCCGTTCCTCGCCGGTGCGCTCCTCGAAGGGCGGTTTCAGCGCCGCGACGGTGCCGATCGGGCTCATCTCGGTCATGCCCCAGGCATGGCGCGGTTCCACGCCCATGTTGAGGAAGGCCTCGATCATCGAGCGCGGCATCGCCGAGCCGCCGCATATCACCATCTCCAAATGCGGCAGCTTCAGGTTGTTGGCGGCCATGTGCTGCAGCAGCATCAGCCACACCGTCGGCACGCCGGCGGTGTGGGTCACCTTCTCGGTGTCGAGCAATTCGTAGACCGAGGCGCCGTCGAGCTTCGGCCCTGGCATCACCAGCTTGGTGCCCATCGAGGGCGCGGAAAAAGCGATGCCCCAGCTATTGGCATGGAACAGCGGCACCACCGGCAGCATTGTATCGGTTGCGGATGTGCCCAGCGCATCCTTGTTGTTGGCCATCAACGCATGCAGCACGTTGGAACGGTGCGAATACAATACGCCTTTGGGGTCGCCCGTCGTGCCCGACGTGTAGCACATCGCCGCTGCGGTGTTCTCGTCGAACGTCTTCCACTCGAACTTGCCGTCCGACGCCGCGATCCAGTCCTCATAGGCGACCGCGTTCTTCAACGTGGTCTCTGGCATGTGCGCCTTGTCGGTCAGCACGATATAGCGCTCGACGCTCGGAAGCTTGTCGGCGATCTTCTCCAGCACCGGCACGAAGGTGAGGTCGGTCATCACCACGCGGTCCTGGGCGTGGTTGATGATCCAGGCGATCTGCTCCGGGAACAGGCGCGGGTTGACGGTGTGGCAGATCGCGCCGATACCCATGATGCCATACCAGACTTCGAGATGGCGCCAAGTGTTCCAGGCGATGGTGGCGACACGATCGCCGAGCTTGATGCCGTCGCGCTCCAGGCTCTGCGAGACCTTCAGCGCGCGCGCATGGATTTCCGCATAGGTGGTGCGATGGATCGGGCCTTCGACCGACCGCGTCACGACCTCCTGTGTGCCGTGATACTTCGCTGCATGTTCGATAATCCGGTGACACAGCAAAGGCCAGTCTTGCATCAAACCAAGCATACGCACGTCCCTCCTCAGTGTTCTTCCCTCGCATGACCCGCCAGCCAGACCGTATGGCGAGCCACCCAATCATGAAATTGACATGAACTGTAGCGCGGAGAAAGCAAGCCGAAAATCCACTTGTGGCGCGTTTGGCCGCACCGGAATGGCACTGATTACCGCTGTAGCCATATTGCTCGGGATGTTGGCCGACCCCGCCATGGCAGCCCGCAGGTCGGCCCCGTTTCCCTGGCCGGACCTGTTCGCTCCGCCCCGGCCAAGGCCACACAGGGCCGTCCATCGGGCAGCGGTGGTGCCATTGCCAAAGCCCCGTCCGGCCGAGGCGCCTGCCGCGAAGCCGCCTGAGCCGCCCGCAGCCGCCGAAAAGGCGCCCCCGGCCGATCACGGCAAAGCCGCTGATAAGGCTCCCGCCGACAAGGCTGCCGAGCAGGCTCCCGCGCCGCAGCCCTCAGCCTGCCGGCAGGCGCTGACGGAGGAGATCGCCATCGCGCCAAGCATCCCCGCCATTCATGGCAACGGCGGCTGCGGCGGCGATGATCTGGTGCGGCTGGAGGCGATCGTGCTGCCCGACAAGCGAAAGGTTGCGGTGAAGCCGGCCGCGATCCTCCGCTGCACCATGGCCGCCACCATCGCCGAGTGGGTGCGTACCGACATCGCGCCGCTGTCCGCCGGGCTCGGCGGCACGATCAACGAGCTCGACAATCTCGATTCCTTCCAATGCCGTGGCCGCAACGGCGTCCCGGGCGCGCAGCTTTCCGAGCATGGCCGCGCCAACGCGCTCGATGTCCGCGCCTTCAAGCTCGCGAACGGCCGCTCGATCTCGCTCACCGACCGCACTGTGCCGCGCGATCTGCGTGAGACCGTGCTGCATTCGGCCTGCACCCGCTTCACGACCGTGCTGGGGCCCGGCTCCGACGGCTACCATGAGGACCACATCCATCTCGACCGGATGGAGCGGCGAAATAATTATCGGATCTGCCAGTGGGATGTCTTGGACCCGCTGCCCGCCGTCGCCCCGCTGTTGCCGGCCGAGCGCCCGGAACAAGCGCCGCCGCGCCAGGTCGCAGCCAAGGATAACCCGAAGGCCGACGCCGAGAGCGACTCCAAGACCGACAGTAAGCCGGATGGGTCCAAGCCGGAAAACAAGAAGTCGGAAAACAAGAAGTCGAAAAAGACGAAGTCGGAAGATGCAAAGCGGGATGCCGGCGATTCCGACGGTGCGGAGCTAAAGCGTGCAGCGACCAAACCGCAGCCAACAAAAAAGCGCCGGCAAAACCGCCGCTTTTGATCGCGTCTTCCGCGAACGGACTACTGCATCATGGCGTTGCCGCCGCCCTGCAGCGCCATCTTCGAATTGAACGGCGAGTCGCCGTGCTTCGGTTCCAGCACGACCACGACGGTGCCGACGCCGACGCGGTCATAAAGGTCGATCACGTCCTCATTGGTCATGCGGATGCAGCCCGAGGATATCGAGGCGCCGATATATTCCGGCTGGTTGGTGCCGTGGATGCGGAACAGCGTGTCCTTGCCGCCGGAGTACAGATAGAGCGCGCGCGAACCCATCGGGTTGTCAGGTCCCGGCGCGACATAGGTCGGAACGCCGAGTCGGGAGATTTCGCCGGGCGTCGGATGCCAGGCCGGCCATTCGGTCTTGCTGCCGACCTTGGCAATGCCGGACCATGCCATGGCTTCTTCGCCGACGGTGATGCCGTAGCGGATCGCCTTGCCGTCCTTCTGCACCAGGTAAAGATAGTGGTTGTCGGAGTCGACAACGATGGAACCCGGCGCCTCCTTGCGGTGGTAATCCACAATGGCGCGGCGGAACGGCTCGGCGACCGGAACTTTCGCGTAGGTGGTCTTCGCCAGCAGCTCCTTGTCGCGCGGCTTGAAGATGGCGGCGTTGGTGGCCTCATAGGTTGTGGCCTGCATGCAACCCGACAACATCAGGCCGGCGGCCACAATCCCCAGCGTAACTTTCAGCGACGACATGGTACACTTCCGTTGAAAATCTGCGTTCGCAGCGCGAAAAAGCGCCCCTATCGCCACGATTCCATCATCTCATTGATCGTATTATTGCCGAAACCTGCCGCTATTCCCAGCGTTTAGAGACCTATCCCGCGTTGCGGGACCTCTGCTGTGGCTTTTTTGCCGCAAGTCCTGCCATCGGCGGCCGATTTCTGTGCAGATCAGCAACGGTTGCCAAATCCGGGGCGCGCCGGCGCCATTCCGCCGCCACAAATATGGATGGGCGGTTAATGCGCCGGTCATGAAGCCCTTGCCAGAATCGAGTTTAGTCCTGTTGGGTGCGCCGGTGCCCCGTTCCGGAGTTGCTGATGCTGTCGGTGTTCGTTCCTTTCGACTTCGCGCTGAAAAAGGCCGTTTCCAACGAGCTCGCGGCCTTGCCGGAGAACGCGGTCTGGATCGATATGGTCAGGCCCACCCCCGAGGAGGACCGCGCCGTGGAGCGGCTGGCCGGGATCGCGGTGCCGACCCGCGAAGACATGCAGGAAATCGAGATTTCCAGCCGGCTCTATATCGAGAACGGCGCGCGCTACATGACCGCGACGCTGATGTGCCAGTCCGACACCGACATGCCTCGCACCACGGCGGTCACCTTCATCCTGGCTGGTCATCGACTGGTGACCGTGCGCTACGACCAGCCGAAACCGTTCGCGCTGGTCGAGGCCAAGCTTGGGCGGTCCTGCGCCCCCGGTATCTCCGGCGAGATGGTGCTGACGGAACTGCTCGACGCCGTGATCGACCGTTGCGCCGACATCCTGGAGCGCTGCGGGTCGGAGATCGACCAGGTCTCCCACGACATCTTCGAGCCGGAGAGCGAACGCCACGGCCAAGCCAAGCGATACTCGCAGATCCTGATCGAGATCGGGCGCAAAGGCGACCTGACCTCGAAAGTGCGCGAAAGCCTGGTCTCCATCGGACGCGTCGTCACCTTCATGTCGGCGGTGATCGAAGGCGTCAAATGGTCCAAGGACATGCGCGAGCAGCTCAAGACCATGCAGCGCGACGTCGCCTCGCTGACCGACCACGCCTCCTATCTCTCCAACAAGATCACCTTCGTGCTGGATGCGATGCTCGGCGTCGTCAACCTCGAGCAGAACAACATCATCAAGCTGTTCTCGGTGATGGCCGTGGTGCTGATGCCGCCGACGCTGATTGCGTCGATCTACGGCATGAACTTCAAGGCGATGCCGGAACTCGACTGGCCACACGGCTATCCGATCGCGCTCGTGATGATGCTGATTGCAGCGATCGTGCCGTACTACCTTTTCAAGTTGAAGAAGTGGCTTTAGGGGCGTGCTCGATGCGCTACGCAGTCCTGATCGAGAAGGCGAATGGCAATTATTCCGCCTATGTTCCGGATTTGCCAGGCTGCGTCGCCACCGGCGATACGGTTGCGAACGTTGAGAATGAAATCCGCGAGGCCATTAGGTTCCATCTTGATGGATTGCGGGCAGATGGCCTTGCGGTTCCAGAGCCGACCAGCATCGCTGAATACGTCGAAACATAGGCAACAAAGCTGCCGCAATTCCTCCGCGAATTCTCCGCTAAAATTTGAGTGTTGCGCTGAACGTTTGAGCGAAACTTTGCTGCGATAACCCCCGGCCTCAAGCCGGAGGGACAGCAATGGTTGAGAAGATCATAACGCCACGGCGTAACATCATCGACTTCGCGCGCTATCAGCAGGACCGCATGGTCGGAAAGATGCAGGCGATATCGCCGCGCATCTGCCGTCACTGCGGCGCTGCCCTGCTCGATGGCGAAAACGAAGACGAGTGCTCGAGCGCGCTCAACACCGGCGCGCTGCGAGTCGTTGAGAAACCGCGAAAGTTCTACGCGGATTGACAGGCCAGGAGGGCCGCCTAACGAGTGCAAGCAAAGCAATCCAGAGGTCGACGGCGGAAACGGTCTGGATTGCTTCGTGCCCTCGTTTGTTACGCATGATCCGATAAGCTTGAAATTGCAGCCGCGCTCGCTCCCCGCGAACGGGCGGCGGTACACGTGGAGAGAACCCCTCACCCGAATGAGCCTGGTGGTGATGGCGGAGCTGCCCTCTCCCACAAGGGGAGATGGCGCATCAACTGGCGCCGCGAGGGCGTTCTTTCCTTCTCCCCTTGTGGGAGAAGGTGGCGCGAAGCGCCGGATGAGAGGTTGTCTCCACGGCGACGGTATGTCCGGAGAGAACCCTCACTCAGCGATCGCCAATCCTAGACGTGCTGGCCACCATTGATGTGGATTTCGGCGCCGTTCACGTAGGAACTGGTTTCCGTGCACAGGACATAGATGATCTTGGCGACTTCGTCGGGCGTGCCCAGGCGATGCATCGGGATCTGCTGCTCGACGATCTTCTCGGTGCCCGGCGACAGGATCGAGGTGTCGATCTCGCCCGGCGCGATCGAGTTGACACGGATGCCGACGCGCCCGAAATCGGACGCCATCTCGCGCGTCAGCGCCGCGAGCGCCGCTTTCGAGGTGGCATAGGCCGCGCCCGCGAAAGGATGCACGCGGGAGCCCGCGATCGAAGTGACGTTCACCACGGCACCCCTGGCGGTCTTCAATTCGTTGATCAGCCCGCGCGCCAGCATGATCGGCGCGAAGAAGTTGACGCGGAAGACATGCAGCCAGGTGTCGATATCGGTGTCCATAGTACCGAGCCGCGTGCCGCCCGGCCCCTTGGGCGAGATCGCGGCATTGTTGACGAGCGCGTGCAGCTCGTCGTTCTCCAGCCGCCTGCGGATTTCTGAGATCGCGCGCACGGTGTCGTCATGGTCGCCGAAATCGACCTCGATGTGATCCTCAGGTCCGGCGCCCCAGGGGCAAACTTCCGGAAAGGCGTGCCGCGAGCAGGTGATGACGCGCCAGCCGGCCGAGGAGAAGCGGATCGCGGTAGCATGGCCTATGCCGCGGCTGGCGCCGGTCAGGAGTAGCGTGCGCCGCGGCGCGTTCGATGTGTTCGGCATTGGACGGCTCTCTCGTTCTTCGTCATGCCCGGCCTTGTGCCGGGCATCCACGTGTTCGGACTGGCTCGAAACTGAGACGTGGATGGCCGGGACAAGCCCGGCCATGACGGTCTGAGTTTTACGGATAAAGCCTTACTTTGGACCAGGCCTGGCTTGGGCCCTCGCGGCGGAATTCGATGCGGTCGTGCAGGCGGTAGGGACGGTCGTGCCAGAACTCGATGCTGACAGGCGTGATGCGCCAGCCGCTCCAGCCTTGCGGGCGCGGCACCTCGCCGATTACATATTTCGCGGCGACTTTCGCGATCGCCTGCTCGAAGGCGAAGCGGCTCTCCAATGGTTGCGACTGCTTGCTGGCCCAGGCGCCGAGCTGCGCCTGCTTCGGGCGCGTCGCGAAATAGTCGTCGGCCTCGGCGTCGCTCACCGGCGACACGTTGCCGCGGATGCGCACCTGACGGCGCAACGATTTCCAGTGAAATAGTAAAGCGGCCTTAGGATTTGCGGCGAGTTCGCGGCCCTTGGCGCTGGCGATGTGGCTGTAGAACACGAAGCCGTCCGCGTCATAGCCTTTCATCAGCACCATCCGCGCGTCCGGCAGCCCGTCGGGATCGACGGTTGCGAGCGCCATCGCGTTGGGATCGTTCGGCTCGGACTTGGCTGCTTCGGCAAACCATTCGGCGAACAGCGCAAATGGTTCTTCCGCGGCGGTAAAATCACCCGATGTTAACGGTGTAGGGTGTTTGATGGAGGTCGTGTCTGTCATGTCAGGAGTCCAGCGTTGCGTCCGTCGGCCTCAGAGCGCGCGTTACTCGCCCTATATAGGACGTCCTTATATAGGGCATGGGGACGCGTTGGCCTATCGGCGATCCGCCCGGCGGGGACGGTGATGACATTGGTTCTAATCGGCCTCGGGGCCGGCGGTTGCGCCCTGTCGCGCGGGGACAGTTTCGCCCGGCTGGACGACAAGGACTTGACGGGTGCGCTCGGCGCGACCCAGGTAAGGGCATCGGCGCCGACCGACAGCGACCTCGCCTTTGCCCGCAACGCCGCCTCCGACGTGCTGACCAAGGGCGACAAGGATTCCAGCCAGGCCTGGGAAAATCCCGAGACCGGCGCGCGCGGCTCGGTGACGCCGCTGTCTCAGGCTTACGCCGCCGAGGACGGACGGACCTGCCGGGATTTCCTGGCGAGCTACGTCAACGGCCGGACCGAAAGCTGGCTGCAGGGCGCCGGCTGCCGGACCGGACGTGGGCGGTGGGAGATCCATAATCTGAAACCTTGGCGATCCTGATCGCTGAAAGCAGTTGCAAAAATGCCACTGCGTCCCCAAATGACACCGAAGTGGGCGACAAGCCCGAAAATTTCAGGTCTGATTTCCCGTGAAGGAGACGTGACGGATGCGCGACCCCTATGAGGTCTTGGGGGTGCCGCGGGGCGCCAGCGCTGCCGCGATCAAGAGCGCCTATCGCAAGCTCGCCAAGAAGCATCATCCCGACAGCAACAAGAACGATCCGAAGGCTGCCGAGCGTTTTGCCGAGATCAACTCGGCCAACGAAATCGTCGGCGATGAGGAGAAGCGCAAGCAATTTGACCGCGGCGAGATCGACGCCGAGGGCAAGCCGCGCTTCCAGGGCTTCCCCGGTGGAGGCTTTGGCGGTGGCGATGCGCGCGGTCATGCTGGTCCGGGCGGGTTCGAAACCTATACGTTCCGCAGCGGCGCCGGCGGCGGCACGGGCGGCGGCGCCGCGGGCTTCGAGGACATCCTCAACAGCATGTTCGGCGGCGGTGCGCGTGCGCGCAGCGGCGGCACCCAATTTGAATTCGACACCGGTGGTGTCGGCCTCGACCTCGACCTCAGCGTCGCCATGACGGTGTCGCTGGAGGAGGCAGTGAAGGGCGCCGAGAAGCGCGTCCGCCTGCCGACCGGCAAGGAACTCAACGTCAAGATTCCCGCCGGCGTCAGCTCGGGCCAGCAGATCCGGCTGAAGGGGCAGGGCGAGACGGCGCCCGGCCATCGCCCCGGCGATCTCCTGATCACCGTGACGATCGCGCCGCATCCCTTCTTCAAGGTCGACGGCAACGATCTCAGGATCGAGCTGCCGATCACACTGTACGAGGCGGTGCTGGGCGGCAAGGTCCGCGTGCCGACGCTTGGCGGCGCGGTCGAATTGTCGATCCCCAAGAACACCTCAAGCGGGCGCACGTTTAGGCTGAAGGGCAAGGGCCTGCCGAAGTCGGGCGGCGCGGGCGACCTCTATGCCACCACCCGCATTATCCTGCCCGACGGGAACGATGCGGAGCTGGAAGCATTGATGCAGAAGTGGCGCGACCAACATCCTTACAATCCCCGCAGCGATCTTGGCTGAGGGTGCGGCCTCGAGAGGGGGACCAGCGCAGTACCAAACCCCAATCGAGGCCGCGAGCGCCGATCGGCGGATCGGGCGCTGCGCGATAACGCGGGAACATCCGGTGCGATTCTGAGACGCGCCGATGTCCTTATTCCAGATTTTCGATGACGGAATTGGGACGTCGGGCAAGTGTGGCTATTGCATCACGAACGTCCGCGAAATGCGGGCGTTTTCGCAAAACCCGGTATCACCCGGTCTTTCGAATCCGTGTACGCGAACTACATAACGTGGTGCGATGGCGCTTTGCGCTGTCGCAGCCCTCCTTGGGCGTTTCCTCCCTAGACTTGGGCCGCTTGCTGTCGCAGGTGGCCCTTTTTTCTCAGCCCCAGCAGAGGACCCTGTAGCCCGGATGAAGCGAAGCGCAATCCGGGGCCGGTCGATCCGCGCACGATCCGCTAAGTTGCCCCACGCGAACTCGCCCCGGGTTGCGCTACAAGAAGAGCGGTCGTTGGTGTAAGTACGTCATCATGGTCCGGTATCGGCGCAACTTCCTCCCTGGCGGGACCTTTTCTTCACCGTGACGCTGGATGATCGCAGCTCGTCTGCACTGGTGGACCATGCCTCGCTGTTGCGCGCGGCGTTCCGAAAGACCCGCAACGAGCGCCCCGTTTGTTCTCGATGCCGTGGTTGTTCTTCCCGATCACCTGCATGCCATCATGACCCTGCCTGAGGGGGACGCGGATTTCTCGGACCGATGGCGCCGAATCAAGTCAGCCTTCGCAGCGTCGCGGCCGCGGGCGTCCCGCTCTCACGTGACCACCGCGGCGAATACGCTCTTTGGCAGAAGCGCTTCTGGGAGCACACGATCCGCGACGAAAGCGATTTCGAGCGCTGCGCCGATTACATCCATTTCAATCCGGTCAAGCATCGGCTGGTCGGCTCACCAGTCGATTGGCCGTTCTCCTCGCTGCATCGCTATGTTCGCGCTGGAATATTGCCCCGGGACTGGAGCGGATCTGGTGAGGCGGATGGTGGGAACTTTGGAGAGCGAGCGGATTAACCTGCACGCAGCCCCTGTAGCCCGGGTGGAGCGCAGCGCAACCCGGGGCAGGTAGCGCAGCGCGCGACTCCGTTCCCAGGTTGGAGAGGCTATCCCCGGGTTACGCTGCGCTCCACCCGGGCTACAAGGGCGCTCCCGCTCCGAGCTACCCGCCGTTCTTTTCCATCTGGTCGTAGACGGCTTGCGCGATCTGGGTCAGGCGGTTGCGGTCGCTGCCGCCGCTGACGACATAGCCGACGCCGCGGTCGGCCCAGAACAGCGCGCCTTCATTGCCGTGCGTGGCGTAACGCATCTGCGTGGTCTCGGCCTGTGCCTTGGAGGCGTAGACCGTGAAGCGCTCGCCGGAGGCGCTTTCATACATCAGGAAGGAAGCCGGCCGCCCGGTCGGGCCGGGCAGCAGCCGGCCGCCAACCAGCTTCAATCCCGCCGCCGACATATCCGGCGCGCGCACGTCCCAGCCGCAGCGCTTGGTCAGCCAGGCCTGGAGATGGGCGCGCTCATCGCCGGGCACCTCGACCGGATGGCGGACCTCGACCACATAGAGCCGGTGCGCGTCCATCGCATCGAGCGTGAAGCTCTGCAGCGGCGAGGGCGTGGCTGCCGCGCCATGCGCGATCCAGCCGACGCCGCCGCCGGCGATGAACGCCAGCAGCGTCGCGGCAATGGCGCCATAGACCAGCTTGCGCGGCTGACGCACGAGCTGCTCGATCTCGAGCCGCTTCGGCACCGCTTCGTCGGCGACCGAATCGTAGCGCGCATGCAGCACGTCGGCCATGGCGAGCCACGACCGCACCCGCTCGGCGTCATCAGGGTGCGCGGCCAGCCACGCCTCGACATCGCCGCGGCGCTCCGCCGGCAATTCGTTGTCGACATAGGCGTGCAGCTCGTCCTCGGTGACGGGAATCCTGGGGTTGGTCATCGCAGTCGTCTCTGTCTAATTCTCAAGAAAAGAAATCGCCTCAACCTGATGTCATGGCCATGCACAACGCCTGCCATCACTTCACCCGCCTCAGCGCCGTCGCCCGTTCGCCCTCGAGGAAGGCTTTAACGTGGGCGCGAGCGCGCGCAAGCCGGGACATCACGGTGCCGATCGGCACGCCCTGGATGTCGGCGACCTCGCGGTAACTCAATCCTTCCAGCATCACCAGAAGCAGCGCCGCGCGCTGCTCTTCCACCAGCGTCGCCAGCGCGCGGGCGATGTCGCGGCCTTCGGCTTCCGTGCCGCTGGCGTCCGGATTGTTGTCCAGCAGCGGCATGAATTGTGGCCGCCGCGCCAGCGAGCGCCGGCGGTTCTTGTTGAGGTTGGTCAGGATCGTATAGAGCCAGCTCCTGACGTCGCCGCCGAGGAACAGCCGCTCCGAGCGCAGCGCCCGCACCAAGGTGTCCTGCACCAGGTCATCGGCGATATCGGCATCGCGCGCGAGCGCCCGCGCGTAGCGGCGCAGTGCCGGGATCATGGCTTCAACACTCTGCCGGAACGCGGTCATGACACCGGAATCTTCATCCTGCTTCGGCTCAGACGCCTACTCAACATAACACCTGAGTGACGTGGCTATTCCTTGTAGCGATTTGTAGCCCCGGGTTGCGTTTCGCTCCACCCGAGCTACAGGATCGGGCAAAATGGCCGTGAAGGGGGCTGTACCGCGGTGGAGCGCTGGTGTACCTCCGAATACCAAATCCAACGCGGGAGTGGACAGCGGATGGCACAGAAATCGGGTCTGATGCAGGGCAAGCGCGGCGTGATCCTTGGCGTCGCCAACAATCGCTCGATCGCCTGGGGGATCGCCAAAGCCTGCCACGACGCCGGCGCAGAGATCGCGCTCACCTGGCAGGGCGATGCCCTGAAGAAGCGGGTCGAGCCCTTGGCGAAGGAATTGAACGCGCTGCTGCTCGGCCATTGCGACGTCACTGACGCTGCGACCATCGACGCGGTGTTCGACGTCGTCAGGGAGAAGTGGGGCAAGATCGATTTTGTCGTGCATGCG
Organism: Bradyrhizobium sp. Arg237L; assembly: GCF_029990105.1. Classification (NCBI taxonomy): domain Bacteria; kingdom Pseudomonadati; phylum Pseudomonadota; class Alphaproteobacteria; order Hyphomicrobiales; family Nitrobacteraceae; genus Bradyrhizobium; species Bradyrhizobium sp. Arg237L. Next base: position 40,057 of record NZ_JAQMIL010000036.1, read on the forward strand.
ATCGCCTTCTCCGACAAGGACCAGCTCGACGGCCGTTACATCGAGACCACGGCGGAGAATTTCTCCAAGTCCATGCTGATCAGTTGCTACTCGCTCACCGCGATCGCGCAGCGGGCCGAGAAGCTCATGACCGACGGCGGCTCGATCATCACGCTGACCTATTACGGCGCCGAGAAGTGGATGCCGCATTACAATGTGATGGGCATCGCAAAGGCGGCGCTGGAAGCGAGCGTGCGCTATCTGGCCGCCGATCTCGGCGAGAAGAACATCCGCGTCAACGCGATCTCGGCAGGTCCGATCAAGACGCTCGCGGCCTCCGGCATCGGCGATTTCCGCTACATTCTGAAGTGGAACGAGTACAACGCTCCAATGCGGCGCACGGTCACGATCGAGGAGGTCGGCGATAGCGCGCTCTATCTGTTGTCCGATCTCTCGCGCGGCGTCACCGGCGAGGTGCATCACGTCGATTCCGGCTATCACATTGTCGGCATGAAGCGTCCCGATGCGCCTGACATTTCGCTCGCCAAGGAATAGCTGCGCGTCGATAGCAATGCCAACAATCTACTACATCCGCCATGGCGAGACGGCATGGAACGCGGAAGGCCGGCTTCAGGGCACCCTGGATATTCCGCTGAACGATCGCGGGCGCGCGCAAGCGTCCCATGCCGGCCATGTGCTCGCCGACCTGCTCACGCGCGACGGATATGACAGGGCATCGCTGCCCTACGTTTCGAGTCCGCTCGGACGGGCGCGCCAGACCATGGAGCTGGCGCGCCGCGCGCTGGAATTGCCGCCCGGGGATTATTCGCTCGACGACCGGTTGCGCGAGATCGGCTACGGTGTCTGGGAAGGCTCGACGCTGGCGGAGATGCGACTCGCCGATCCCGAACTCTACGCCAAGCGCCAGACCGCGAAGTGGACGATGGCGCCCGAGGGCGGCGAGACCTACGCCGCGGTGCAGCTTCGGGTGCGCGACTGGTACGACTCGCTCCTGGCCGACACCGTCACTGTGGCCCATGGCGGCACCTGCCGCGCCCTGATGGTGTCGCTCGGGATCGAAACCCCTGATAGCGCCGCGGACCTCTACATCGAGCAGGGCGCCGTCTATGTGTTTCGCGACGGCGGGCTGGTGAAGTATAGTTAAGGCGCTCGTAATTGAGCGGTCATTCCGGGGCGGTCCGCAGGACCGAACCCGGAATCTCGAGATTCCGGGTTCGATGCTTTGCATCGCCCCGGAATGACAGCCTGCCGCGTTTGACCGTGGTGTCCCCACGCGTTACGACAAGTCAGTATTGACTTACGAGTTAGGCGACGAATGTCCCATAACACCTTCGGCCATTTGTTCCGTGTCACGACCTTTGGCGAGAGCCACGGGGTCGCGATCGGCTGCGTGGTCGACGGCTGTCCGCCGCTGATCCCGCTGACGGTTGAGGACATCCAGCGCGATCTCGACCGCCGCCGCCCGGGGCAGTCCCGCTTCACCACCCAGCGCCAGGAGCCGGATGTGGTGAAGATCCTGTCCGGCGTGATGGCCCATCCGGAGACCGGCGTGCAGGTGACGACGGGCACGCCGATCGGCCTCCTGATCGAGAACACCGATCAGCGCTCGAAGGACTATTCCGAGATCAAGGACAAGTTCCGCCCCGGCCATGCCGACTTCACCTATGAGGCCAAATACGGCCTGCGCGATTATCGCGGTGGCGGCCGCTCCTCGGCGCGCGAGACCGCGACCCGCGTCGCCGCCGGCGCGATCGCGCGAAAGGTCCTGCCGGAGATCAAGATCCGCGGCGCGCTGGTGCAGATGGGCCCGCACAAGATCGATCGCGACAAGTGGGATTGGGACGAGATTGGCTGTAACCCGTTCTTCTGCCCGGACAAGGACAAGGCGGCGTTCTTCGAAGACTATCTCGATGGCATCAGGAAGAAGGGCTCTTCGATCGGCGCGGTGATCGAGGTCGTGGCCGAGGGCGTGCCGCCCGGGCTCGGCGCGCCGATCTACGCCAAGCTCGATAGCGAGCTGGCGGCCGCGATGATGAGCATCAATGCGGTGAAGGGCGTCGAGATCGGCGCCGGGTTCGGCGCGGCCAAATTGTCGGGCGAGGAGAACGCCGACGAGATGCGCACCGGCAATAACGGCGTACGTTTCCTGTCCAACAACGCCGGCGGCATCCTGGGCGGCATCTCCACCGGCCAGCCGGTGGTGGTACGTTTTGCGGTGAAGCCGACCTCCTCGATCCTGTCGCCGCGGCTGACCGTGGACCGCAGCGGCACCGACACCGATATCATGACCAAGGGCCGCCACGACCCCTGCGTCGGCATTCGCGCCGTGCCGGTGGGCGAGGCAATGATGGCCTGCGTGCTCGCCGATCATTTCCTGCGGCACCGGGGACAGGTTGGATAGAACCTGACAAGACAGAGGCCGTGATGCAGATCGACATCAGGGGGATCGCGGACTGGCTGATCGACGGTGCAAGGTCGACCCCTGTTGTCACCGACATGATCTCCGAACTGTGCGGGCGCCTGGTTGCAGCCGGCATCCCGCTGTGGCGGGTCGGATTCTTCATCCGGACGCTGCATCCCGAAATCTATGGGCGCAACTTCATCTGGAAGCCCGGTGAGGCCGTCGTCATCCGCTCGGTTGACTTCGACATCAGGCAAACGCCGGAGTTCATCGCGAGCCCGCTTGCGATTGTCTTTGGCGAGGCCAAGGAGGTGCGGTGCCGCACCGACGATCCCGAAAGCCGGCGATTTCCGTTCCTCGACGACATGCGCGCGGAAGGCGTGACCGACTATGTGGCGATCCCGCTGCAATTCATCGATGGCCGCACGCATGCTTCCAGTTGGACCACCAGGCAGGTTGGCGGTTTCACCGACGAGCAGCTCGCGGCACTGCGCTCGGTCCTGCCGGCGCTGACGCGTCTGATCGAGGTGATCGGCCTGCGCCGCGTCGCCGCGACCTTGCTCGACACTTATGTCGGCAACCGCGCGGGTGCGCGCATCCTCGATGGTCAGATCCGGCGCGGGCATGGAGAGACCATGCACGCGGCGATCTGGCTATCGGACCTGCGCGGCTTCACCGCGTTATCGGATCGGCTACCGGCCGAGACCGTCGTCGACATGCTCAACCGCTATTTCGACTGCCAGGTCGCCTCGATCCGCGCCCATGATGGCGAGGTGCTGAAATATATGGGCGATGGATTGCTCGCGGTTTTCCCGATCGACGAGTATGTCGGGGATGCGCAACAGGTCTGTTCGCATGTGTTGGAAGCCGCGCAGGACATGCGGGCCAGCGTCGAGGCGCTGCGGTATCCGGTCGGCGACGTCGTCGAGCGCTTCCGTTTCGGCGTTGCGCTGCATGTCGGAACAATTCTCTATGGCAATATCGGCGGCGGCAACCGGCTCGACTTCACCTGCATTGGCCCTGCGGTGAATCTTGCCGCGCGACTGGAGAAGATCGCCGGCCGGCTCGGCCGCACCGTCGTGGCCTCCGAAGGCTTCGCCGGCATCTGCCGCGGCGGCTGGGATGATCTCGGCGAATTTCCGATCGCAGGCTTCTCAAAGGCCCAGCGCGTCTATGGCCTGGCGGGCGATGCGTCGCAAATTCATTCGTAGCCCGGGTGGAGCGAAGCGCAACCCGGGATGGGCTCTCTCAGCACGCTGAGGATTTCCCGGGTTGCGCTGCGCTCCACCCGGGCTACGTCTGCGGCTGGCAGCAAGCTATTCCTCCGGCTCGGTCGTAAACAACAGCGGATAGCCCTTGGCGCGGCCGGCATCGGTGGCGCGTGTCGCCTTTGTCTCGGCGACATCTTTGGTGAAGACCGCAACCACGCAGACGCCGCGCTGGTGTGCGGTGAGCATCACCTTAAAGGCCTGGTCCTCGGTCATGCGGAATTCCGCCTTCAGCACGGTGACGACGAATTCGCGCGGCGTGTAATCGTCGTTGATCAGGATAACCTTGTGCAGGCGCGGCCGTTCGACCTTGGTCTTGACCTTGGTTTTCGGGGTGGTGACGGTGTCGCTCATGGCGCGGCACTTCCTGCTGCTCTGCGAACAGAAAAGAATATCGCCTTCCCGGCAATCCCGGAACCGGCGGTTTTTGCACAGGCTCCTTGCAGGAGCGGGACGATCGCGGGCAAACGACAAAACCTCGCCAAAATCGGGGCAAGCACAAGGCCAAGCTTTAGATTTGGACGGAAGGCTAACCTGAATGTGAAGGACAAATGATGTTCGCCCTTTGCGCGGCGCAGTTTGCGTGTCACCATTGTTGACGTTCGACGGGAGGGCAGCTCATGCGCTGGTATGTCTCGATCGGGGTTGTCCTTGTCGCAGGCTGGCTTGTCGGCGGCGATGGGGCCGGCATCGCCGCGCCCGGGCCGGGCAACCAGGGCACCCGCCCGGTGGCGGAGAAGGACGCGAACCCCACCGTCGATGTCGAACTGATACTGGCCGTCGACGTCTCCTATTCCATGGACATGGACGAACTCGCGATCCAGCGCGAGGGCTACGCGCAGGCAATCGTATCGAAGGAATTCCTGCAGGCACTGAAGGCCGGTCCGAACGGCAAGATCTCGGTGACCTATTTCGAATGGGCCGCTTCCTCTGATCAGAAGATCATCATCCCCTGGCGGCTGATCGACGGCCCGGAAACCGCCGATGCCGTTGCCGCCGAGATCATGAAGACGCCGATCCGCCGGGCGTCGCGGACCTCGATCTCGGGTGCGATCAATTTCGCGGTGCCGCTGTTCGACGAAGATCCGTATCGCGGCCTCAGGCGCGTGATCGACATTTCCGGCGACGGCCCCAACAACAACGGCGCGCCGGTCTCGACCGCGCGCGACGCGGCGCTGGAGAAGGGCATCGTCATCAACGGCCTGCCGATCATGGTGAAGGAGCCGTCCTATTCCACCATGGATATCGACAATCTCGATCAATATTACGAGGACTGCGTGATCGGCGGTCCCGGCTCTTTCGTGGTGACGATCAAGGAGCGTGAAAAATTCAAGGAAGCGATCCGCACCAAGCTGCTGATGGAGGTCGCCGGCCGCACGCCGGAGCGCAAGATCGTGCCGGTGGCCGAAAAGGAGCCGCGCGTGAGCTGCATGATCGGGGAAAAGATCTGGCAGGATCGGTGGGGAAGGTAGGTTTTCTTCCGCAGGGTGGGCGAAGCGCAGCGTGCCCACCATCCACGTTCGGTGCAAGAACGGTGGGCACGCTGCGCTTTGCCCACCCTACGATTCTATGACGCCTCGCGCATCACCTGTTCGGGTGCACGGCGCAGCGAGTTCGGCAGGGCGGGGCCTGTGCCGAAGCGCATGATGATGTCCGGGCGCCGCTCGCCAAGCCCCATGACCGCAGCGAATTGCGAGCGGACTGCGGCCACCTCGACCGGTTGATTGACGAACGCATATTTCAGTCCGAGCGCGGTCGCCTGCAGTCCGAAACGCTGGCAGGCGCGGCCGACCGCGATCCAGTGAGCCTTGTCGCTGGCATCGGATGCAAGGACGACGACACCCGCTGAACTTACGATCTGCTCGCGGTACTTCTTGTTCTCTCCCTCTTCGGTCAGGAAGAAGCCGAGAAGCGGTCGGGCAATCCACGCGGGCAGCGCGGGATTTCCGGAGCAGCGCGAGAACAGTCCGTCCATCCTCGCCATGGCGTCGGCTTCGCTGAAGCGCAGCCAGCGTCGCAGTTCGTCCATGAATGCCTTGTCGCGCATCTGTGCCGAGTTGCCCTGAACGACGTAATCGGCGACGTCTGCGATCCCGGCCCGGCCGCTTATCATGATGGTCGAGACGCCGGGCTCCCGACATGCGCTCTCCAGCAGGCGCAGCGTCTCGGGTGAAACGGGCTTGCCGTCATAGATCGTGCGGCTGCTCTGGCGAACCGTGATCGCCTCGGCGAGCGGCGAGCGCGAGGAGGGGGCTGCTTCCAGATCGATCACGATCTCGTCGCCCTCGGCGACCGCATTCGCCTTGAGTCCAAGCATCGAGGCTGCCAGCACGAGGTTTTCCGCGGCGCATCCCAGGCTGACGAAGAGATGGTGGTCGTCCGGATCGACCACGGCGCATCTCCGCGTGAAGTCCGGCGCAATGACGATTCTGTCGGCAGCCGCGGTGAAGGTCCAGGGCTGCGTGTTGTGGCTGTTGGCTGCCAGGCTCGCAAAGCGCACGAGTTCTCGGTTTCGCGGCGTGGACCGCAACGGCGCTCTGACGATGCCGGCCGCCTCCTCATACGTCATTGCTGCTGCTCCTGCCTGCGACGACGGGCCTATGATCGCCGCCGCGCCAAGCCCAAGCGCGGTTCCGAAGATCTGTCGTCTATCGATGAGCATCGACCCGCTTCCAACCAGATTTCGCACGGAAGCAGTTAGCGCAACCGGGAGCCGGGGCCGTTGACCGAGGTCAAGAGTTCGTTCTGCTACTACGCAAAGGAGCCCGCGGCATTTCTTCCCTTCTCCCCCTTGTGGGAGAAGGTGGCGTGCATGCAATGCGCGTCGGATGAGGGGTTCTCTCCACGAGCGAGCGGGCCCGTGGAGAGAACCCCTCACCCAAACGAGTTCTTGGCTGGCATCGGAGCTGCCCTCTCCCACAAGGGGCGAGGGCACATCAACTGGCATCTCCAAGCGTGATGCGATTTGGCTACTGCTGTCAGCGCTTGCGTGTGAACCGTGCGACGAGTTCGACGTGCGGTGTGTGGCGGAACTGGTCGACAGGGGTGACGCCTTCGATCGTGTAGCCGCCGTCGATCAGGATCTTGGCGTCGCGGGCGAAGGTCGCGGCGTTGCAGGACACCGCGACCACGGTGGGCACCTTGCTTGCGGCAAGCTGTGTTGCTTGCGCCTGTGCGCCCTGGCGCGGGGGATCGAACACGACTGCGTCAAAGTCGCGCAATTCCTGCGGCACCAGTGGGCGGCGGAACAGATCGCGCGGCTCGCTCTTGACTGGCTTCAAGCCCGGCGTCGAGGTTGCGGCTTTCTGCAGGCTCGCAACCGCGCCGGCGTCGCTGTCGAAGGCGGCGATCCGCGATTTCGCCGCCAGGCGCAGGGCGAACGGGCCGACACCGCAGAACAGGTCGGCGATATGCTTGGCGCGCTGGCAGTGATCGCCGACGAGCCGCGCCAAGGTCTCCTCGCCGGCGACGGTCGCTTGCAGGAACGAGCCCGGCGGCAGGATCACCTCGGCCGTTCCGATCGTCACCGTGGGAGGCGCGCGCATCAGCACCAACTCGCCATGCCGTGTCAGCCGCGCCAGGCGATGCTGTTCGGCGATGCGCGACAGTGCGGCGATCATCGTCGAGGGCAGGGCGCCCGAGCCGCGAACGTCGACATCGAGACCATTGAGGGTCGAGGTCACCTGGATGTCGAGCGGCTTGCCCATCGAGATCAACGGCTCGGCGATCGCCCAGGCAGCGTCGAGCGCGCCGCTCAAGCCGGGATCGAGGATCGGACAACGATCGACGGGGATGATGTCGTGCGAGCTTGCCGCGGCGAAGCCGACCTTGAGCACTTCATGCGTGCCCATCCGCGCGTGAAGCGTGATGCGGCGGCGCCCGAGGCCGTGGGCGTCGATCAGCGGGGCGACCTCGGCCGCAACCTTGGCCTGCGCCAGCGCCTCGACGACGAGGTCGCGCTTCCAGGCACGGTAGCTTTCATTATCCCAGTGCTGGATCGCGCAGCCGCCGCAAATCCCGAAATGCGGGCAGAACGGCGCGATGCGCTCGGGACTGGCGCGTTCGACCTGGAGCAGCCGACGCCGGTCGGGATGGCCGGGGACGGTGGCAACCTCGACCGCCTCGCCGGCGAGCGCGTAAGGAACGTAGATCGCCTGGCCGCCCTCCATCGCGACACCGTCGCCACGATGGCCGACATGGTCGATCACCAGCCGTTCAGCCACGGCGCGCGCCGAGGAAGAATTCGATGTTGCCGTCGCCGCCGGTGATCGGGGACGGAAAGACCTGGATATCCGTGCAGCCCTGCGCCGCCGCAAAGGCTGCGATGTCGTCGCAGATTTCCTGATGCACCATGGCGTTGCGGATGATGCCGTGCTTGAGATGCTTTCGCTGCGCCTCGAATTGCGGCTTGATCAGCGCGAGCAGGTGCATCGGCGCTGCCGCCAGCGACAGCGCCACCGGCAATACCAGCTTCAGCGAGATGAAGCTGACGTCGATGACGACGATATCCGGCCGCGCCGGCAGGCGCTTGCCCTCGAAGGAGCGGATATCGGTCTCTTCCATCGACACCACCCTGGGATGGTCGCGCAGCGACGGATGCAATTGGCCGTGCCCGACATCGATCGCAAACACCAGGCTTGCGCCGTTGGCGAGCAGCACCTCGGTGAAGCCGCCGGTCGAGGTACCGACATCGAGGCAGACATGACCTTCGATGTCTACAGGGTATTGCTCCAGCGCGCCGGCCAGCTTCACGCCGCCGCGCGAGACATAGGGGTGCGCAGGCTCCGCCGACAGCGTGGCGTCAGCCGCAAGCGTATCGGAGGGTTTGGAGACCTGCTTGCCGTCGGCGATCACGAGCCCGGCTTCGATCGCGGCCCGCGCCCGCGCCCGGCTCTCGAACAGGCCGCGCTCGACCAGCAGCACATCCGCGCGCTTGCGCGGGGCCTGCTCGCTTTCACTCTTCTTCATCAGCTTCAACCCGTCCTTCGCCCATGGTCCGCGGCAAGGCGGACACAGGCCTCGAAGCAGGTGAGGTCGTGCCAGATATCCGCAGGCGCAGCCTTCGGCGTCACGAGCGGGCAGCCGTGCAGGTCGAGGGCGTGCATCATCATCAGATTGTCGGGCAAGCCAAACTCTTCCACAGTGAGGCCTTGTCCATCGGCCAAGCGGCCGTCGGGCAACGTCGTCACTTCATATAGGCGCGCCACGCGAGTTGCATATGACGCGGGGTCGTTGGAATAGCCGAAGCACAATTTGCCGCGCCCCGCCATGTAGCCGAGCTCATAGACGGTGCCTGCGTCGGCACTGGGGCCACGAAACGGCGTCAAATTGGCGATGACGGCATCGGCTGCCTCCATCATCGCTTCGTTGCCCTTGAAGATGACGACGGAAGCATCGGGCGCCGACAGATCGACCGCGTTGTCGAGCGGGTAGAGGCCATTCAGACCGTGACGCGCGCAAAGTTCAGCCTTGCGCCGTCCGATCTCAATAGCATCCGGCAGGAACACGTCAGGACCTGCCAGATAGATTTTCATCGCGGAATCCGCGGGAAGCCTGAGGTCAGGCGAGCTTGACGGTCTCGGTCTTGAAATCCTTGCCGAGGGTCTCGAACACCTTGGCGACGATGCTCTTGGCGTCGAGGCCTGCGTGGGCATACATCGCCGCCGGCGTGTCGTGATCGAGGAACACGTCGGGCAGCACCATCGAACGCATGCGCAGACCGCCGTCGAGCATGCCGTGCTCGGCGAGGAGCTGCATCACATGCGAGCCGAAGCCGCCGATCGAACCTTCCTCGATCGCGATCAGGATCTCATGCTCGCGTGCGAGCTTCAGGATCATCTCTTCGTCGAGCGGCTTCATGAAGCGCGCATCTGCGATCGTGGCGGAGAGGCCGTGCGCCGCCAGCTCGTCGGCGGCCTTCTCGCATTCGGCGAGGCGGGTGCCGAAGGAGAGCAGGGCGACCTTCTTGCCTTGGCGGATGATGCGGCCCTTGCCGATCTCGAGGGGAATGCCGACTTCGGGCATTTCGACGCCGCGGCCTTCGCCGCGGGGATAGCGCAACGCGCTCGGGCGGTCGTTGATCGCCACCTGCGTTGCGACCATGTGCACGAGCTCGGCCTCGTCGGAGGCCGCCATGATGACGAAGTTCGGCAGGCAGCCGAGATAGGCGTTGTCGAAGGAGCCGGCATGGGTGGCGCCGTCGGCGCCGACGAGGCCCGCGCGGTCGATCGCGAAGCGGACCGGCAGGCTCTGGATCGCGACGTCATGGACCACCTGGTCGTAGCCGCGCTGCAGGAAGGTCGAGTAGATCGCGCAGAACGGCTTGTAGCCTTCGGCGGCGAGGCCGGCTGCGAAGGTCACGGCATGCTGCTCGGCGATGCCGACGTCGAAGGTGCGGTTCGGGAACGCCTTGTTGAAGATGTCGATGCCGGTGCCGGACGGCATCGCGGCGGTGATGCCGACGACCTTGTCGTCCTTCTGGGCTTCCTTGACGAGGCTCTGGCCGAACACGTTCTGGTAGGCCGGCGCATTCGGCTTGGCCTTGGCCTGGGTGCCGGTGGCGACGTCGAACTTGACCACGGCGTGGTACTTGTCGGCGGAAGCTTCCGCCGGCGGATAGCCCTTGCCCTTCTGCGTCACGACGTGGACCAGGATCGGGCCAGTGTCCATGTCGCGGACGTTCTTCAGGACGGGCAGCAGATGGTCGAGGTTATGGCCGTCGATCGGGCCGACATAATAGAAGCCGAGTTCCTCGAACAGCGTACCGCCGTCCATCATGAAGCCGCGGGAATACTCCTCGACGCGGTTGGCGCGGTTGGCCAGCACCTTCGGCAGATGCTTGTTGATCTGCTTGGCCGCCTCGCGCAGCGAGCGGTAGGTCTTGCCGGAATAGAGCCGCGACAGATAGGCGCTCATCGCACCGACCGGCGGGGCGATCGACATGTCGTTGTCGTTCAGGATCACGATCAGGCGCGAGTTCATGGCGCCGGCATTGTTCATGGCCTCATAGGCCATGCCCGCCGACATCGCGCCGTCGCCGATCACGGCGATCACGTTGTTGGTGCCGCCGGAGAGATCGCGCGCCACCGCCATGCCGAGGCCGGCGGAGATCGAGGTCGAGGAATGGGCGGCGCCGAACGGATCGTAGTCGCTCTCGCTGCGCTTGGTGAAGCCGGACAGGCCGCCGCCGGTGCGGAGCGTGCGGATGCGGTCGCGCCGGCCGGTCAGGATCTTGTGCGGATAGGCCTGGTGGCCGACGTCCCAGATCAGCCGGTCGCGCGGCGTGTCGAAGGTGTAATGGATCGCGGTCGTCAGCTCGACCACGCCCAAACCTGCTCCGAAATGGCCCCCGGTCACGGAAACCGCGTCGATGGTCTCCTGGCGGAGTTCGTCGGCAACCTGGTGCAACTGCTCGACCTTGAGCCGGCGTAGGTCGTCGGGCGTGCGGATCGTGTCGAGAAGCGGCGTCTTACTGTATGTGGTCACAGCGATATTCCAGTTCTTGAGGTCAGGGCCAGCAGCCCGACCGGAGATGGGGGCGCATCGATTGCGCCGTGAGAGTCCAGACGCCAGTTGCCGCCTTGGCAGGCCGGCGCCTGATTTGAAAGCCTAGATGCACCCCGGATCGAACCATGTGATATGCATCACGCTGGTAACTGCATCCGTCCCGGTCATTTTCGTCAGCCTTTCGAAGGTATTCGCTGCCGCCAAATCTGCGGCAAGCTGCCCCCAAACAGCCATAGAACGGCAAGCTTTACACCAAAGCCATCGGCAAAGCCAAGCCGCCCAGCCACCGGGTTCCCGGGGACCCCAAGCGGGGGAATTGAAAAGTCTAGGGTTTTTAACCGTGCCGGCGGGCGGAAGGTTCCAGCGCTAGCAAATTCCCGCTAGCCGTGTCCTCCGCGCCGCACATCTCGATCCGGCGCCAGGCCCGCTCGCGGGCAGCCGGATCGCCGGTCGCAACCTCTAGGGCGGCCTCCGGGAACGCCATCCGCTCCTTCAGCGGCACCGGACCGCATACGATCATGAAGAAATCGTATGGGTGCGGGCGCTGATTGGCCATCACGAACTGAAAATGCACCCGGAAGAACTGCCAGCGGAAGGTATTGTAGTGCTCCGGCTTGACGATGTCGCGGAAGCGGATCGGCACAATGGTCGGATTGCGCCTGGTATCGCCGAGTTCGATGCCGTGACTCGAGATCGGATCGAACTGGTAGAAGTTCATGACATCCTTGCGGGCCTGGCAATCGATCCATTCGATCGAAGGTTCCAGCGCCAATTGCCGCAAATGGTCGCGAAAATCCTGCGATACCTTGTGAAAGCCCACGATCGGAAGATTGCCGCCTATGGTGAACAGCACCACGCGGGGGCCGTGACGGCCCAGTGACGGGTCGAGCCTCAGCGCTCGCGCAAGAATCTCGGTGCCCAGGAACGATCCCGAGCTGTGGCCGACCAGCACGATCTCGTCGGCGTCGCTCGTGCGCGCGACGTTGACGAGGTGCCGCGCAAAACGGTCGATGCGCTCGTCCCACTCCGGACGTCGTCGATGCGAGAACTCCCAGGTCCAGATCGTGTCCGACAGGAGATAGAGCACGTAAGTGTTGTTTTCGGTGTATTTCAGCATGGTGCCGAGCACGGCCACGAAGATCGCGGTTGCCGCGGCAACACTGAAGAGATCGGGGAGGCCGATCGCGTTGAGGCCCTTTTCGAACACGAAAGCAACTGCCGCAGCGCACAAGGCTTCCAGCAGCAGAACGACATGCGGATAGGTGATGAACGCCGTGAAACGCCAGTTCGCCCGCGTGAACCGCGCAATCGTGCCGGTGAAGACCAGCCCCCAGTAGATCCAGAGGGCATGAAACACGGTGCGCCAGATCGGGGCGGCGAGGTCGCGCTGGATGAAATCCTCGAACCGCAGGAAATCGTAGGACGTGCGGGTCTGCCAGTCGGCCGCCTTGGTCTCGATGGTCCAGGACGCGATCTCGTCATCGTCGGCGACCTTCGGCCGGCTCATGGTGGCCGATAGCTGGTAGAGACGGCTGAATTTCCGCAGTTCGGTCCTGAACATGCGGTAGTACTGCGCCAAGCCGCGCGGATCGTATCCCTGGATATAGATGATATGGCGGTGCCGAACGCGCACTTACTGTCCCCAGATGAGGTTGGGACTATAGCAGCCAGCGCGATGCGCCAAGAGCTATTTCGGTCCTCTTGTGGGGAAGAACCGCGGCAAATCCGCTTATTGTTCTCCACTGTTGCGCGGAGAGGCTCGCCACTCCTGATGAGAATGACCTCCAAAGTCTCCCTGTTCGCAGCTATATTGGCGGGATGCGAACAGGATTGTCGGATGCATACGATCGAAATCAGCGATGAAACCTACGAGGCGGCGAGGCGAACTGCCGCTCTCGATAGTATCGACGTGAAGACCCTCATCGAAAGCCTTGTACGTCGCCATGCCGAGTACATCGAGGTGTTCCACGAAAGGGCGTCTGAGATGCCGCCTTTCAGTTTGGAACATTATGAGATGGACCGTGTCCCCGGAGAATCGGAGGAAGACTACCAGGACCGCCTCAGGATGTTCACCTCTCTATGAGGGCTCCCGCGGTGATCTGCTTATTGCACGTCTAGCGGCTCGGTTCCCGTAGCCTGGCCGCTGGCATCGGTCGTGATCTTGTCGACGCGCGCCTCGGCCTGCCGCAATAATTCCTCGCAGCGGCGCTTCAGCGCCTCGCCGCGTTCATAAATCGCGACCGATTCCTCAAGTGGCACCTTGCCGTCCTCAAGCCGTTTGACGATCGATTCAAGTTCCTCCATCGCGCGTTCGAAGGAGAGCTTCTTGACGTCGACTTTGTTATTTTCGACTTGAGTGGTGTTTTCTGCCATTTACTCGCGTTCCCATTCGCGTTTTTCGGCTGCGCCGTTCTCAGCGCAGAATCAAGCAATTCTCTGCGGAAGTATTGTGGCGCCGATTTACGCGCCCATCAATGCGGTGACATGCGCGGCCACCGACTCTTTCAATCCCTGCAGATCATAGCCGCCTTCGAGCACGGAGACCACCCGTCCGCCGGCGTGCCGGTCGGCGAGATCCAGAAGCTTGCTTGTCACCCAGCCGAAGTCGTCGGCCCTCAGGTTGAGCGAGGCGAGCGGATCGCGGTAATGCGCGTCGAAGCCAGCGGAGATGATGACGAGCTCGGGGCCGAATTTTTCGAGCTGCGGCAGGATCAAATTGTCGAACGCCGAGCGGAATTGCGTGCCGCCATCTTCGGGCGCGAGCGGCGCATTGACGATGGTGTCGTGCTCGCCGCGCTCGCCGCGGCTGCCGGTGCCCGGAAACAGCGGCATCTGGTGCGTCGAGCAATACATCACGGTCGGATCGGCCCAGAAGATGTCCTGGGTGCCGTTGCCGTGATGAACGTCGAAATCGACCACGGCGACGCGGCCGATGCCGAACTTGCGCTGCGCGTGGCGCGCGGCGATCGCGGCATTGTCGAAGAAGCAGAAGCCCATCGGACGGCTGGCTTCGGCATGGTGGCCGGGCGGCCGAACCGCGACGAAAGCATTCGGATGTTCGCCCGACATCACCGCATCCGTGGCCGCAACCGCGCCGCCTACGCCGCGCATCACCGCTTCCCAAGTGCCTGGCGACATCGAGGTGTCGCCATCGATGTAAACCAGGCCGGAGGTCGGAGCGATGTGGCGGAGCTCGCCGACGTAAAGCTCGCCATGGCAGAGCATGACGGAATCGAGGCCGCCTTCCGGCGCTTCGCCGCGTGCAAGCGGTGCGAACCGCTCTTCGCCAAGCACCTCGGCGACCGCACGCAACCGGTCGGGGCGTTCGGGATGGCCTGATGGTGTCAGGTGGTCGAGGCAGGCGGAATGCGTCAGAAGAAGGGTCATGCAGGTTTCCGGCGCATTCGCTGCGCGTTCTTGCGAGTAACGCCCTATTTAGGCGCTCAGTGCCCACCGCGAAAGCCCTCCGTCGCCTTGTGGCCCGGGTGGAGCGAAGCGCAACCCGGGGTCTTGGCGCGGCATACGGCTCATCGTGCAGGCTTTCCCGGGTTGCGCTACGCTCCACCCGGGCTACGGGCCTTTAGGTTAGTTGATCCGCTGGATTCGGTTGCCCGGCGTGGGCCCGACCGGGCTGTTCGCCTGGAAATAGGCCTGGAGGGCATCGACATCATAGGGGCCGGTCAGCGGCGCCTGACCTTCTTTCAGGACGGTGAAGCCGTCGCCGCCGAGCGACAGGAAATTGTTGACCGTCACCCGATAGGTCGCGGCGGGGTCGATCGGCGCGCCGTTCAGCGTCATCTTCTCGGCGATGATGCGCTCGCCGTCGCCCTTGCCCGCATCCCATGCGTAAGCGAACCCTTTCGACACCTGCAGGATCCGCGGCCGCTTCGGGTCGAGCCATTGCTGCTCGAGCGTGTCCTTGATCTGCTTGCCGGTGAGGGTCAGCGTGATGAGCTGGTTGCGGAACGGCTGGCTCGAGAACAGGTCGGCATAGGTGACGGCGCCGTCCTCTCTCCGCGCAATATCGGTGCGCACGCCGCCCGGATTGGTGAAGGCAATCACCGCGCCGCCTTTTTCCGGCGAACTCGTCGCGGCGAGCTGGGCGTCGGCGATGATGTCACCGAGCGCGCTTTCGCCTGCCTGGTTCGGCACGCGCGACAGCGTTTCCGTCACCGAGCCTGCCGGACGGTTGGCGATCGGTGCGGCCAGCCGGTCATAGGCCTCGATCAGCGCGGTCTGGCTCGCGTCCTTGGCCAGCGTCTGGCTGCGGACGATGGTGTTCTCGGCCTTGGCGCTGATGACGTCGCGGGTCTTGGGATCGAGCTTGAGGTCAATCGCGGTGACCAGCGTGCCGTATTTGTCGCCGGAGGTGACAAGCCGGCCGTCGATGTCGCAGACATAGGCCTGGTGGGTGTGGCCGGAGATCACGACGTCGACCGCGCGATCAAACTTCTTCACGATGTCGACGATCGGGCCGGAGATGCCGGGGCATTCGTTGTAGTCGCCGGTCGGCACGCCGCCTTCATGGATCAGCACCACGATCGCCTCGACGCCGCGCGCCTTCAATTCCGGAATGAGCGCATTCACCGTCTCGGCTTCGTCGCGGAATTCGAGGCCGGCGGCGCTCGCCGGCGAGATGATGTTCGGCGTGCCCTTCAGCGTCAGCCCGATGAACGCGACCTGGATGCCCTCGAACTGTCTGATCTCGTAGGGCGGGAACACGGTCTTGCCGGAGGCCTTCTCGAAGGTGCTCGCGGCGAGATAATGGAATTTGGCGCCGGGGAAGGGATGAGGACCGCGGCACGTCTCGTTCGGATGGCAGCCGCCATTCTGCATCCGCCGCAGTTCGTCCATGCCCTCGTCGAATTCGTGATTGCCGACCGAGGCGACCTCGAGCCCCATCATCGACAGCGACTCGATGGTCGGCTCGTCATGGAACATCGCCGACAGGAACGGGCTCGCGCCGATCAGGTCGCCGGCCGCGACGAAGATCGTGTTCTTGTGTCCCTCGCGGAGCTGCCGCACCAGGGTCGCCATGTGCTCGGCACCGCCGGCGGGCACGACGATCTTCTTCGCTTTGTCGTCGGGATCGCTGATCCGGATGCCGCCCGGCGGCGGCCGCAGATAGCCGTGGAAATCGTTGATCGCGAGGATGCGCAGATCGACGGGCGAGGCGGTTTGAGCCTGGCAAGGTGCGAGGACAAATCCGGCCAGCAGCGCCAGCGCTGCAAGGATGTGATGGGTTCTCATGAGGCGAATATGGATAAGCGCGGCAACGATTTTGCGACGTTCCGGTTCAATTCTGCTTGCGCGCAAAGAATGCCTTGAAGGCGGAGACTGCTTCCTTGGAGCGCATCCGCTCGCTGAACAGATGAGCCTCCTGGTCGATGCGCCGGGTCATGTCCTCCGGCGGCAATTTTATCAGCTTGCGGGCGATTGCGACCGCCTCGGCCGGCAGCGCGCAGATCTCGCGCGCCACTTTCCGCGCTTCCGCTTCGGTATGGCCCGGAGCCACCACCGCGTTGACGAAGCCGGCGACGCGGGCGTCGTCGGCGTCCATGGTGCGGCCCATCACCAGCATCTCGAAGGCGCGCTGGTGCCCCATCGTGCGCGGCATCAACAGGCTCGAGGCGCCCTCGGGCACCAGCCCCAGATGGATGAACGGCGTCGAGAAGGTCGCGGTGCTGCTGGCGAGCACGTAGTCGCAGTGGAACAGCATGGTGGTGCCGATGCCGATCGCGACCCCGTCGACGGCGGCGATGATCGGCTTGACGTTGTGCGCCAGCGAATAGAGGAACTTGACCGCGCCGGAGGTGCGCACCGCGTCGGGATTGGCGGTGCCCTGCTTCAGGAAATCCTCGACATCGTGGCCCGCGGTGAACACGCCCGAGCCGCCGGTGATGATGAGGCAGCGGATGTTCGGATTGTTCTGCGCGGTGTCGATCGCATCGCTCATCGCGCGATACATCTCCTCGGTGATCGCGTTCTTCTTCTCGGGCCGACGCATCGTGATCACGCGCGTTGCGGCTTCGTCTGATACGATGAGGTGCCCGGTCATCAAGCAGTCCCTTGCGGAGGCGGCCACGTTGCCGCCAGCGAACACCTCGCTATCTTACATGATCTCCGTCCGGCTCCCAATGTCCCTCACGGCTTTCCCACGCTCTTGTCATTCCGGGGTGCGTCAGGATCACGCAGGCGCGGAATGTATCGGGCCATGGGCGGAGGCGGTGAAATGGATTCCGGGCTCGCGCTTCGCGCGCCCCGGAATGACGGAGGAAAATGCGGAATCCGTAGGGTGGGCAAAGCGGAGCGTGCCCACCATCACCGGCGGAGTGTGAGATGGTGGGCACGGCGCTTCGCGCCTTCGCCCACCCTACAAGATGATGTGCCGCCTATCCTAGCAACACCGCGTCTGCGGCGTTGATGGCCTCGGCGCTGTCGGTCACGGTCTTCTCGAGCGATGGTGCCTGGACCGTGACGTTCTCGGCGAAGAAGCGGGCCAGCGCGATGTAGCGCTGCGGATCGCCGGCCTCGTCGCCGCCTTTCACGGCGAGCGCTTCGCCGGCGAGCATGCAGCCGCCGAGCGTCGCACCGAACAGGCGCAGGTAAGGCGTGGCGCCGGCGAGCGCATCGTTCGGCGCCGAGGCGAGGCGCTCGAGCAGCCAGCGGCTCGCGCGCTCGAGGGCGCCGAGCGCATCGCGCAATTTGGCGCCGGTGGTGCCGAACGCGGGATCGTTGGAGGTTTCCACCTGCTTGACGATGGCGGAGAGCTCTTCGAGCAGCGCCCAGACCGAGGCGCCGCCGTTGGCCCCGAGCTTGCGGGTGACGAGGTCGATCGACTGGATGCCGTTGGTGCCCTCATAGATCGCGGTGATGCGCGCGTCGCGATAATGCTGGGCCGCGCCGGTCTCCTCGATGAAGCCCATGCCGCCATGCACCTGCACGCCGAGATAGGCGACCTCGTTGCCGA
This sequence comes from Bradyrhizobium sp. Arg237L, assembly GCF_029990105.1. Classification (NCBI taxonomy): domain Bacteria; kingdom Pseudomonadati; phylum Pseudomonadota; class Alphaproteobacteria; order Hyphomicrobiales; family Nitrobacteraceae; genus Bradyrhizobium; species Bradyrhizobium sp. Arg237L. The sequence continues at coordinate 58,202 of NZ_JAQMIL010000036.1, forward strand.
TGTCGGTGGAGAAGGCTTTCGCGATCGGCGTCAAGAGCGCGCCGCGTGCGGCGGCGTCGCTGCGCACCTTCGGATCCTTCGCGCGCGTGGAAATGTCGAGTGCGACTGCGGTGGCGTAGCAGATCGCGCGCGCGGCAGCCGTCATGGCGCGCATCTGCATCAGCATGCGCTTGACGTCGGGATGCGCGATGATCTGATCCGAGCCCTCGCTCTTGCTGCCGACGGCGCGGCCCTGGCGGCGTTCCTGGGCATAGGCGAGCGCCTGCTGGTAGGCGCGGTCGGCAAGGCCGACGCCTTCGAGGCCGACCGCGAGCCGGGCCTGGTTCATCATCGTGAACATGCATCGCATGCCCTGGTTCTCTTCGCCGATCAGATAGCCGATGGCGCCGCCATGGTCGCCCATGGTCATGGTGCAGGTCGGGGAGGCGTGCATGCCGAGCTTGTGCTCGACTCCAGAGGGATAGATATCGTTGCGTGCGCCGAGCGAGCCGTCGGGATTGACCAGGAATTTCGGGATCAGGAACAGCGAGATGCCCTTGGTGCCCGCGGGTGCATCGGGCAGGCGGGCGAGCACGAAATGAACGATGTTATCGGTCATGTCGTGGTCGCCATAGGTGATGAAGATCTTGGTGCCCTTGATACGGTAGGTGCCGTCACCGGCGCGCTCGGCGCGGGTGCGCAGTGCGCCGACATCGGAGCCCGCCTGCGGCTCGGTGAGCTGCATCGTGCCGGTCCACTCGCCGGAGACGAGCTTGGCAAGGTAGATCTTCTTCAGCTCGTCGCTGCCATGGGCGTCCAGTGCCTCGATCGCGGAGAGCGTGAGCAGCGGGCAGAGGCCGAACGCCGAATTCGACGCGCTCCAGATCTCGGTGCAGGCGGCATTGATCACGAGCGGCAGGCCCTGGCCGCCGAACGCTTCCGGGCCCGACACCGCGTTCCAGCCCGCGGCCGCCCAGCGCTGATAGGCGTCGGGCCAGCCCGGCGCGGTCGTCACCTTGCCGTCCGCGAGCTTGACGCCGTTCTGGTCGCCAACCCGGTTGAGCGGCGCCAGCACGTCGCCTGCGAACTTGCCGGCCTCTTCCAGCACCGGCTGGGCGATGTCGCCGTCGAAATCGCCGTAATGGCCGGCGGCGAGGGCGGCCTTCAGTCCGGCACCATGGTTAAGGGCGAGCAGGATGTCGTCGATCGGCGCGCGGTAGGTCATGGCGTTACTCCCCGAGGGAACATTGGCGCCGTCTTCCCACGAAACCATGCTTCCCTCAACCGTCCGGATGACCGATTGAGGGGGAGAAACAGTTGAAATGGTCCGACTCCCTCTGTAGACCGGCGTTGCCAGACCGAGAAGGCTGCGGCTATGTTCCGCGCCCTCCGGACCTGGAATTGGGGCGTAGCCAAGCGGTAAGGCAGCGGATTTTGATTCCGCCATTCGGAGGTTCGATCCCTCCCGCCCCAGCCAGATTGCCCGCCCGGCCTGAAATCGCTGACGAAACCGGCCTGGCTGGGGAGCTGCTGCACAGCTCTGCGACACAACGCTGCTGCACAGGGTGTCGTTCGAGATGGCTTTCCACATCTTTCGCCGGGACGCGGTGTATTACTGGCGGCGCCGGGTGCCTCGCGCGCTTGCCAGTCTCCTGGATCGCCCGCATCTTTTGATGAGCCTGAAAACGACAAGCCACGTGGTGGCACGTCGACTGGCGGCTCAGCTTGATTTGATCCTGGAAGATGCCGCGATGCTTGCTGATAGCGACGACCCGAACCTAACAAGATCCCAGATTGAAACAATGCTCCATGGTGTCGTTGATCGGCATCTGACAAAGCTGGAGAGGGTCGCGCTTGCCGCGAAAGGCGTGCCCGGCTTCCAGGTCGACCAGGCCTTGATGGACGACAAGCGCGCGTTTTGGGCCTACGCCCTGTTGGACGCCCAGGGCGTCAGCGCCGTCGTGCGCGCGGAGGATCGGGTCTGCATGGCTGCAGATGGTTTGTCCGAGGCCGACATCGGGGCGGTGCAGAACCACCTGACCATGCTCCGGATCAACGAGCTGGTCCCGCCGAAAGAGCAAATCCTTCGAAGAATGATCGAGGGCGTTGGCGCCAGGCCCACTGCCATGAACATCAACGTTGCTCAAGGCACGTACTTCCGCGGGATGAAGCTTGCGTTGGCCGAAACCGACCGGCGCTATGGCGGCAGGCGAGTGGAGGATGAGGCTTTCGTGGACCGCATGCTCCTTTGGAAGGATCCACGCGAGCAGGTCTCGCTGTCCGCTGTAGACAGCGATCTTTGCCATCGCGGTCCACCGAACACCGAAAGCGATCCAGTTGTGCCGTCCATCGCGATGGCTGACTTTGTGAGCCTCGCAGAAGATGTCATCCAGCAGAACGCAAGGGACGGCCACTGGGACGACAAGACCCAGCGGCAGGCGAGAAGCCTCTCCAAACTGTTCGTCAAGTTCATGCTCCACGACCAGAAGGTCGTGGACCTGAATTCCTTGCGTCAATCCCACGTCGGCAAGTTCGTCGATTTCCTTCGGTCGGAAATCTACGTGCATTACGGCAAGTCGGTGCGAGATGAGGATTTGACAATCGCCGAGCTCCGTGAGAAGGCGCTAACGGTCAACAAGAATAAGCGCGGCATTGGCGGCGATACCCTCAATCGTCATCTGACCTTCCTCGGCCAGATGTTTCGCCACGCCATCGCGCGAGGTGCGGAGGCCCTTGCCGAAATCGAACTCGCCGCTCTTCGCGCCAAGGGCAAGAAGAAACGGGCGCGCGACGCGCGGGCCAAATTGCCTCTCGACCAGGCGGCAGCGATCTTCCGGACACCCCCGTTCAACAATTGTGCGGCCTGGGATGCGTTAGCCGAGCAGGGGCCGGATGGCCCGCAGCAGGTGTTCCATTGCGCACTTTATTTCGTGCCGATCCTTATCTACTACACTGGCTGTCGCCGCGAAGAATTGTGTGGCGCTATGGTAGACGATGTCATCCTCGACCATGGCGAGATCCCCTACATCCATATCGCCAAGAATGAACAGAGACGGATCAAGAATTCACAATCCCAACGCAACGTTCCGCTGCATCCCGAAGTGTTCCGGCTGAATTTTGTCGCCTACGTCAAAGCGATCAGGGCGCTCGGCTACAAGCTGCTCTTCCCCGATCTTTACTCGCCTTCTAGTGCCTCGCCGCTGGGCGATCGCTTCTACAAGGAGTTCAAGCCTACCCTGATAGCCGCCGGCGCAACGGAGGAGGGCTTGGGGGCTCATGCGGTACGGCATCTGTTCGGCCGCAACTCAAGAAGAAATTGGTGACCAAGGAGGATCGTGCCGATCTGCTTGGACACGGCGGCGACAGCGAGACCAGCGAGCGGTACTGCGAGCCGCACGAGATCGCTACGTTGTGCGAGTTCGTGCTGAAGCTTCCGGCGGTAACGACCGATCTGCAGCCGCAGGAGATAAACCTGCTCCCTTGGGTGTTGCAAAAGCAGGTTGCTCCGTTTTCGCAGCCATCTCGCTCGAAGCGAGCCCGGAGCTCCTCTCATCCAAAAGCATGATGGCACAAAAAGTGCTGCGCGCCAGACAAGTGCGTTGATAGAAATTTCAAACTGTGGAGAGTGGTTTGAGCGAGCTCGAATTGAAATCATAATCCTGGGAGTTCGAGTCCCTCCCCCGCTACCATACGCAGGGTAGCTACCAACTCCTGAAATTCTTCAGCGATTTCAATGAAATCACCGCTTTCCGCGGTGGCGGCGTGACCTGTGTCCCCACGATTGGACACGGTGTTCGAGATGGCTCGTCACGCCTATGTTTGCCGTCGAGACGGCAGATACCTGTTTAGAGTGCGCCTCCCGGCTTGCCTCATGCCGGCATCCAAGCCAGCGTTTCGGATGAGCCTGCGGACATCCGACCAGAGGGTCGCGGTTCGCCGGGCTGCCCGAATTGCGAGTTGGATGATGAACGTAAAGGCGGCCGAAGATCCGACGGAGGCACTGCAGGCGCTGTGGCCGCGGCTACAGGCGCTGGCGGTTGAGCCCGTTCGGGATGAAGCCGACTTTGTCGAACGGCGCGCGTTTCAATCCACGGCGTTCTGCGCCCAATACGCCGTGCGCCTCCTGAAGCTGAACCCCAACGATGTCATCCCCGGATGGGATGAGCATTTCGTCGCGCTAGTTCGCGAGAACAGCCGTGCGTCCAACGCGCTCGAAAAGAGCAAATCCGTCGAAGGACAGTTGGAGCGCAAGCGCCTGGAGTATGCGCTTGCCAACCAGCCGTGGTGCAGCCTCCGCCTGATGTGGCGATCCGGACTTTTGGTGTTGAGGTGCCGCTCGCGCCAGCCCAACCGGCCACGGCGCAATCTGCCAAGTACGTTCGGCTGAAGATGTCGGAGGTACTGACCCGCTTTCTGACCACCCAGAGAGCTCAAGGCATCGATGGTCGCGTGGAGAGCGAGGTCGCTCCGATCGTTAATTTCGTGATCAACCTGCTGAATGACCCGGTGATGTTGGACATCAACGGGGATCACCTCCTGACTATCACCAGAGAGGTTGCCGAGATTCCGCACCCGAAGGGATTCGGACAAGATGAGCGATCTCTGTACTTCCGTTGGTCTACGGCCCGGGAGAACGGATGGGTGCGCGAGCGCGATGGAAAAATCGTCCAGCTCAAGCGCGTCAGCCAAACGACCCTGGATGGGAAGTATGCGCCAGGTTTGAATGCATTCTGGAAGTTCGCGGTCGAGCACTGGTTCGCCCATGGTCCGGTCCCGTCGTTTGAATTCGGTACCAAGCTCAACCGTCCGGCGGCAGAGCGGGATGCTTACAACGAAGATGAGGTCCTCACTTTTTTTGGCGCAGCTCCCTTCACCGGCTGCAAGAGCATCGCTCATTGCTGGATCTCCGGACCTCAGTACATCCAGGGTTACTTCTTCTGGGCCAATCTGATCGAACTGCTCGCTGGCATGCGTCCGAGCGAAATCGCGCAATTGCGGTGCCGCGATATCCTGGATTTCCGTGGTGAGCCGCATTTCCGGTATGCCCCGTTTGCGCCTGACGAGACGGAAAAGCAGCGGTTCGATCCTCAGCCCGGCGGAACGCGAGGCAAGACGAAATCGGCGTATCGGTGGATTGCGATCCACCGGCTGCTACTCAAGCTTGGGATCGTCGAATATCGCGATGCGATCGTGAGCGCCTACCGGCAGGCAAAGATTAAAGAGGCCGGCGGCCGGGATCACCTCTCGGAAGAGCGGCTCGCGGCTATCGAGGACCAGGCTACGAGCAGTGGCTCTTCCCGGATTGGAAGGTGTATGTGAGGCCCAAGACCGAGCAGATCATGTGGAGCCACGTCCTGACGAAGGCGTGCACTTACGGTCTCAAGAAGCTGAAGATCCACCGGCCGGGTCTCTCGAACTATTCGGCGCGTCACGCCTTCAAAGGCATGATCGATGATGTTCAAGGCCTGAGCGAGCGATCCCGGAAGGTGATCTTTGGCCACTCGACCAAGGGCAACGTCTCAGACGGCTATGGACCCAAGGTAATTAGCGAACAGCAGGCCAAGATTGTTCAGCAGCTAACGAACAGAACGATCTGGCGTCTCGCCAAGACCTTGCTCCGGGCCAAGCGAAAGGCGGAGCTCGGGGAGTTGCGGTTAGTAGAGGCGTGGAAGATCGACAAACGTACGAGGGACGACAGGCTGCAAGCGGTCCTTGCAAAGCGGGCTGAACAGTATCAATAGCCAACCCGCCTTGGTTCGAAGCAATGCTCGTCAACAGGAAGAACACAGGCGAGCCGCGCGTCCTACTCTACCGCGCTCGCGGCCAGGCAGATCCCGGACTCGGAATGGCGGCCTTGACGGAATCGGAGGTAGTCGGTCCCGCGTTCCCGCATTTGGCGTTCGCTAACGCCGTGGTCCTGCGGCTGCCTTCTTCCAACCTCAGCGAAGACGAGTTGTACTGGGTTGAAACGCCAACTCTATCGAGTTCGTGGCCTTCGCCCAAGCCGTAAAGACTAACCCCTGGGAGAGAGAAAACGGCGGCCGCGCAGGCGCCTTCACGACCCAAGCGGAGCCGCGGATGCTATCATATGAGCGCGTTCGAGCGAGCCGTCGGCCATTACGCCGGCACTGTTGAAAGAGCGTGTGTCATTCGGCCTGCAATATTGGCTCTGACTCACTTTTGATGCAGTTTGAGGGATGTCTGGCGCTTTGACTGGAGGAGAATCAGCGCCATGCAGCAGGCACTCCACCGCTCCAGTTTGGTGCCGCGTGGGTTTGTTGTAGAGAGTGCTTACTACGAGGATGATAAGGCGATTGTTGTGGTTCGGGCTTCCGGAAGCGAGGGCCTGTGTCCATCGTGCGGAACGGTTTCCCGACGTGTCCATAGCCGCTATCGACGCCGCGTGACCGATCTGCCGCTCTCGGGGCGGATCGTCCAGCTCTTGGTAATCGCCCGCCGCTTCCGCTGCGATGCCGTCCTATGCGGGCGCCAAATCTTCACCGAGCGCTTCGCTTGGCGGTCGACCGGCGGCAGGCTTTGCAAAGCGGCTGATGCTGCCGGTGAGCAAAGATACGCTTCTTCGGGTAGTTCGGAGCTGTCCCCCAGCTGACCCACTCAGGGTTATCGGCATTGATGACTGGGCCTGGCGGCGGAATCACCGATACGCCAGCATCATCTGCAACCTGGAAAGGCGCCGGGTGGTTACCCTGCTGCCGGATCGTGAACCAGCAACCGCCCAAGCGTGGCTCTCTGCTCATCCCACGATCGCAATCGTCGCCCGTGATCGTGGTGGCGGATATGGCGAAGCCGCGGCCAAGGCCCTACCGCATGCAGTACAAGTCGCCGATCGTTGGCATCTGATGGAGAACGCCAGTCGGGCTTTCCTCGATGCCGTGCGCAAATCGATGCGCCAGATACGCACCGTCATCGGTGCGACCACGATCGATCCCGAGCTGCTCACAGCCGCCGAGCGCCTCCAGTATGAGGGCTATCTGCGCCGCGAGGAGACCAACGCGGCCATCTTGGCTCTGTCGAAGAACGGCATACCTATCAAGCAGATCGTGCGTCAGACCTGCCACAGCAGGAAGCTAGTGCGACAGGTGGTCCGCGGCGACCGTCACGACGTCTTCCGAACCCGGCAAAGTTCGTTGGATCTGCACTTGCCATGGCTCGACGATCAATGGGCGTCCGGCTGCCGCAATGGAGCTGAACTTTGGCGTCGCTTAACAGCGCGCGGGTTCCGAGGCTCGCTCCGCGTCATCAGCGAGTGGGCGACCCGCAGACGACGAGCGGAAAGGGCCGACACACAAAACCTTCAGAGAATTCCGTCGGCCAGAACGATCGCGCGCCTCATGACAATCGGGCGCGACTTGCTCACGAAAGTGGAGACCGTCACGGTCGCGGCGATCGAAGCTGGTATGCCTACCCTGGTCGAGGCACGCGAGATCATCACCCGAATTCCACCTGATGATCCGGCGCAAGACCGAGGCTGGCCTCATCGCGTGGATCGAGCGCGCCCGCGCTAGTCTCGTCGCCTCGTTCGCCAGCGGCGTCGCCAGGGACGAAGCGGCGGTCCGAGCAGCGATCACTCTGCCCTGGTCTAACGGCCAGACCGAAGGTCAGATCACGCGCCTCAAGCTCGTCAGGCGTCAAATGTATGGCCGCGGGAAAATCGATCTGCTCCAAGCCCCATTAATCGGCGCAGAATGAAAGGAGCTGCACCAAAATTGCGTCAGAGCCAAATTTGAACGCCGATTGACACCCGGGGCAGTCGGTCGCGTGTCCCGACCTGGCCGTCGACGCTATGCTGACGCTCCTGCGTCTGCATCTCTTGATCGGTCTTGCAGTCACAGTCGGTCCTGCGCCTCCGAGGGCCGCTCCTGCAGCCGCACTTTCTTGGGCATGACATAGCTCACGTGTTTGGGGGCGTGCCGCCCCAGCCGTCAAGGCACGCCTTTGAGCGGAAAGCGCGAGCCGTGTAGTCGCGAACGCTCCGGCCCGCACCACCTCGCGATTTCCGACCTGTTGACGGCTTTCCCTCTGCTCATTGCCGCTCGGCTAGTCGGTTGCATGCGCAACCCGAAAGCAGAGGAGAGGCACTTAGCTCGCACTGGGAAATTGCGTGCTGAGGAGGGATCGCAGGGCCAGCAGCCGGACGCCAGATCCGGATCTGATCTAGTCCGATCGCGGTTGGCTTGCTTCAATCCCCGAGAGGCGAACCTAACTCTGCTATCGCCAATGTAACCAAGTCGTTTGGATGTCGGAATTGCGTGACATCCTTCGCCATCGCCAGTTCCGCGCGATCTCTCGCCGCATCCAGTTCTGCTTTTTTTGCTAACGGATCCCGCTTGATCGGATCCGCCTCGCGGAGTGGGGCGTCAAAAAGCCGACCGAGAAATTGTCCGTCAACGGCAAACGATTCATTCTCTTGTTGAACAACAATCAAGTCTTCGCCTTGGTGATGCCCTTGGTCGTCCTGGTACCTTGCCAAAAAGACGGCAAAGAACTTGGGCAGGTTAGAATCTTCCGCAAAGGTGGCATATGAACCGCCGAACTCTGCCGCTGTCACCGAGGTTACGAGATGTTTCAAGAAGGTACCCGAAAAGTCTATCAGGACCACTTCACTCCCGGGATTCCAATCTGTTCGTCGAGTCGTGGCCGCTATCACCGTTCGATTTCCAAATTCCCGGAAAGTTCCTCTTAAATTGGAAGGCAGGCGGAGGGTGAAATGTTCGAGGTCAGGCGACGGAACTACCTCGATTTCAAATCGTGTGGCAGCCCGCTGGATAAACGCGGCCACGTTAGCAGTGGTGTAGCCGCTGAGTGACTGCTTGCGAGTATCCAGTCGATCAATCTGACTGAGGACCTCGTCTTGTAGTTTTTTAGCCCTGCTTGCTTCCGCAATAGCAGCATCAATGCGTTCCTTGGTCCGCTCAACATGTCCGTTGCGGGCCTCATCCAATAGTTCAGAAATATCGACGCGCTCCAAAAGCTCGCCCATGACCTCTGCCGCGTACCGCTCGTCGAACTCTGATCCGACACTCTTCATCTCGCGCACAATCGTATCAACACGGTCAACTACGGTCGAAACAATTTCATTGTCGATCGTATCGCGCGCATGGAAATTGATGGCCACGACCCGTTCTTTCTGGCCGTATCGGTAAAGCCGTCCCATTCTCTGCGTTAGACGCGCAGGATTCCAAGGCAAGTCAAAGTTTACAAGGATGTGGCACCGTTGATGCAAGTTCAGACCTTCGCCGCCCGCCTCCGTGGAGATAAGGACGGGGATCTCACCTTCGAAGGACCGAACGGCTTCCCGCTTCTCATCCACCGTCATGCCGCCATGAATTATTGCCGGTCGGACTCCGAGGAGGCGCTGAACTTGATGGAGTAGATACGCCTGAGTAGATCGGAACTCCGTGAAAATCAGTATCTTTTCGCCCTGGTCGCGTACCACCTCGCGCACGATTTCAACGAGAGCCGCTCCCTTCCGGTCCGTTCTCATGCACGCTTCTCCACGTGCGATCAGGTCCTTGAGCATGATCTCTTCGCCTTCAAAGAACGGCTGACGTTTTTGGACTGGTCCGTGCTGGTCTAAATTGTCGTCGGCTTCGGGTTGATCATCTTCATCAAACGCTTCCGCCTTATCTTCGGAAGACGCTGGCTGCTCGGACAATCGATCAAGTCGCCGTCGCAGGGCAATCCAAAGTGCAGCAACCGATGAGGAGGCGAGCTTACGATAGATTGTCATCACGAAACCGACAGCTCGTCCTTCCTTGCCGCCGATGGCATCGCCGGCGCCGTATCCTCTGGATAAATACTGTCTTAGACGCGCTTCCAGATCCCCAAATTGTTCATCAGTCTCCACTTCAACGCGCCTGACCAGCAAACCGTGGAAGAGAAAATTGCCGTCCATGTCAACGGCGTCAATCTTTCGGTTTCTTAGAATGATCTCGCGCACCACATCGGGAGTGTGATCGATGTTACTAATTAAAGTTGCCAGATCAGGGCGAACCAACGTCAGCAAGTTTCGAAATTTTCCTTGATCACCTTGATGCGGAGTGCCCGTTAGCAACACCAGCGCATCGGTACGTTCACGCAATCCTTGGGCAAGCCGAAATCGCAACGTGGATCGACCCTGTTCATCGCGAGACAGACGGTGGGCTTCATCAAAGATTATGATATCCCACGCTCCGGCCGCCATGAACATTCCAAAGCTTGTATCAGCGTCCCGTCCGTCATCTTGGGCGCTGCGCGGCTTTGCAAGATCAAGAGACACGATGACGCGTTCATAGAGACCCCATTCCCGAGGATCCGACACACGAAAGTCGATTCCATAAATGAGAAATCGGCGATCAAACTTGATGAGCATTTCCTCCTTCCATTGCCGGGTCAGGCCGGAGGGAACGACAATCAGGATACGACGGACGTTCTGACGTCTTTCGAGCGCCGCTAGGAGAAGTCCGATCTCGATCGTCTTTCCTAATCCAACGTCGTCTGCGATCAGCCAATTTGATTGACCTGAATTTAAGATGCGATGAACTAGCCCGATTTGGTGAGGAAGCGGATCGACGTCCAATCGGTCCAAGGCGCCGGTAGCCTCATTCCAGGACCGAAGGAGGTGGGCCATGACATTTAGTGCGAGACGATCGGCAGAATCCCGTGTCGCCGGTTCAGAACGGCGATAGCGCAGGTCGGGATCCATGATTCTGCGCAGGCGTTCGAATGGCAGCCAAAGCGTGTGACCCGTCATGTGAAACTGAACGAGGGCTTGATGACGCGTGGCGAGTTCTCGGGTCTTCAGCACCGTTCCGGTTCCGAAGGTTTCGCGAACACCTGACAATGGTACGTCTTGCACCGTGAACCCGGGGCGCAAACCGCAGCCCCAGTCTCCGGGCTTTAGCCGTGATATGCCATTTGGTCCGAAATCCACTTCGATGAGCGGCCCATCAGCGAGGTCGAAAATCCGTCTTACGAAGCCGATCTTGGACGGATTGCCGATTCGGCACACCCACGCATTCTCGATGGGTAGTAACTCATTCATGCGCGGACCTTCTTTGGAGTAAGGACGTCTTCGGAGCTTGTATTTGTTAGGGCCACCGCTTCAGTTTGACCGCGGCACAAGAGCCCAGTGCGTGAAAAGCTATTGAATAAATTGAAGCCGTCCATAGTGACCATTGGGCGCGAACTAATGTGGCGCCGCGGAGGGACGGGAGAGGCGAGCACTCCGGCCGCAAATGCCTCAATCCTTGCCTCCGCGTAGTCGATAAATCGCCAGTACAGTGGATCGCCTATAGATGTTTCCAACCAATCATCGAACCAGTCGGATTCAATGATTGCCTCTGGCGGAAGACCTTTCCTATTCGCCACGAACCGATATGAGCGTGCCCAGCCGAGCATGTTGATGCCGCCATAGGGTATGAGGGGCTGGCGCGATCCTCTGCGTCGCATACTCCACCACAAAGGCGACGACGCCCAAATCTGTCTTAACTCGAAGGCAGACCAAATATCGTCGGCATCAGCATCTTCTAGAGCCAGATCGGCCAGTGCTGAAAACGTTGCGGCATGGGGGTGCTGGAAAAATAATTCCGAGAAGCGATGTTCGAATAGTCTCCGGCGTTCGAGCTGGGGCAGGTCCAGCAACGATACAAGCCACCGAGCCCGTTGAACGGCTTTGTCACTGCTGCTGGGAGCTCTTAGCTCAAGGTAGAAAGGATTCTCTGCAGCGTGCGGAATGAAGTCAGGAAGCCGTATATCGGCCTGCCAGCTCAAAACGCCGGCAATCTCCAAGTCGGCATGGCTCGCAGGTGCTGGCTCCCAGAAGTCTTCCGAGCCAATTGCGCCAGCCCGATAAAGCTCGCCATCCGAGGAAGGAGGAGAGGGAAATGTCGATAGCGGGTCCCAGGGGTCGACATCGGTCTTCGCCTCGGGCCCGATTTCGAAATCCTCCCGAAGCCAATGAGTCAATTGCGCAGTGACCGTCTGCGATGGCAATGCTGGCTTTTCAGACGGCATTTCCCCCACGCGCATCTAGCGAATTCCCCAATCCCTCACGGCCTGTGTCAGGTCAGCTGGACAACTTGTCCAGTTTCTTGGTTTCGTCCAGAGGCTGAGCCTCAGACTTCCGGCTACCGGTGTCGAGGTCGCTCATCCCGCAAAATCCTCCGCCAACTTTGTTTGCCGCATCGCAACAAACGCTACCCTTCGGCAATTCGACAGGCATCTTGACGAACAACCGGCGATTGTGCATGTTGATGATGCTTCCGGACGGAAGCTGAAACAAGAACCCGAGACGGTTCTGGTAGTGGTGTTGCTGGATAGCGATGGCTTTATGGGAAGTTTTTGTTTTTTCGAGCCCCTTGAGCCGTCATATTACGTGAATCCGCACTAGAATCGGTCTCTCCTTTTCGGAGAACCGAATGAATCCCGCCAAAGTCGTTATCCGTTTTGAGCAGGTATCCGAGCAGACGGAGGGGCCTGTCCGCCGTATTGTGGGCTTTGTCAGAGCCAAGAATATGCTGCAACTGTTTGATGCAGCGGATCTTGAAGCGAATCCTCGCGAAGCCAAAGCCGGCCCGGTAACCGCAGATATCATCGAGAGCATCTGCGACACGCCCGACACTTTTCCCTTCAAGACAAAGGGGGTTCTTGTCGGCGCCTCAAACTACGCCGCGCTTGAGCGCAAACGGTATGAAATCCGTTTCGAGAATACGAAAATCGAGGGAATCTTGGATGGCGGGCACAACATGCTCGCTATCGGTACCTACGTATTGGCGCGGGCTCTCGGCGATGACCGGATTTTCAAGAAGATCAAGCGCTGGACCGAATTGAAGGATGCTTGGGCCGCAAACCGTGAAGAGATTGCCGAGCTTAAACGCGTTGCGGGCGAAGAAGCGGGAGGTGGGCCGCTCGACTTTCTTGTCCCGGTGGAGGTTCTTGTCCCCGCGGACATCGCGAACAGCGAGACCGTGGACGACTTCAACAGCTCTCTTCTTGATATTTGCGCCGCTCGCAATAACAACGTCGAACTAACGTTGGAGACCAAGGCGAACAAGAAGGGATTCTACGAATACCTCCGCAAGTCCCTGCAGCCGTCGATCGCGAATCGCGTCGAGTGGAAAACTAATGATGGTGGCGAGGTCAAAGTACGCGATTTGATCGCGCTCGCATGGATTCCGTTGTCGGTAATTGATTTGCCAGTGGAGTTCAAAATCCCGCCTCAGAATATTTATCGGAACAAGGGCGAGCTCGCCAAGCACTTCGATACGCTGATGGGCGACGAGCGTGTCTCCAGAGCCTCCAATGGAGATTACACGCATGAACTTCATAACACCGCGGTGCACAGCGCACTTGTCATCGCTGGCCAGTTGCCTGAGCTTTACGACAAGATCTATCGGGAGTTTCCGGCGGCCTACAATGGCGATCGCGAAGGTCGCTTCGGCGGCCTTGCCGTCGTCAAGATGGCGGACAGGATGCGATCGAAGCCGCGCACTCATTTCACGGATGTGGAAGTCGATTATGCCTATCCAGACGGCCTGATCATGCCTCTGGTCTATGGGCTGCGGGCACTTATGGAGAAAGACGCAAATGGTCATGTCCGTTGGAAGGAGGATCCATTCCGGTTCCTGGACGAGCACTTGGAAGCGATTGTGAAGAAATACCGCGTCATTCTCGATGCATTCCGTGCGGATCCTCAGAAGGTTGGCAAAAATGAGGGCTCGTACGATCTCGTCCTTGATGCCTTCGAGACAGAGGTTTTGAAGCGTCAAGCCGTGGTTGCGTCTGCTCGCGGAGCTCGGTCATGAATGAGGAGCGAAAGGGCCGCGATCTTTTCATTGTCGACAACAGTGTCTCGGGTTGGACCGCCCTGCAGTATCTCGAAGAGTGGACTGAAATAGCCAAGGGCTTTGACATCGCAACTGGCTATTTCGATATCGGCACCATTCTGGCGCTTGACGGCAAATGGCAGTCGCTTGAAAAGATTCGAATACTTATGGGGGCCGATACCTCGCATCGATCGAGAAAGGCCTTTTTGGATACTGTAGTCAAAAAGGCCGTTGACGAGCTCGACAGAAGCCTGGAAGCGACGAAAGAACCAAACCCGTTCCTCCGAGGTGTGCCGGCGATTCTAACTGCACTGCAGTCCCGGCAGATCGAGTGTCGGGTCTACGACCGTGATAAGTTTCACGCTAAGACGTATATTACACACGCACGTCTTGATGTCGTCGGCTCACAAGCGTTGGTTGGTTCAAGCAATTTCACGATGCCGGGCTTGACCAAGAACATTGAACTTAACGTTCAGATCCAAAGCGCGCGCGAAGTCACACAGCTCCAGGAGTGGTTTGATGCTCACTGGAAAGAAGCGGTTGACGTAACCGATCTCATTTTTGAGGCGATATCGCGCCATGTACAGCTCTACTCGCCTTTCGATGTTTACGCCAAGTCGTTGCACGAATTCTTCCGTGGTCACGAACTAACGGCCACGGAGTGGGACGAGACCCGCTCGAAGATGTTCCCGAGGATCGATCGCTACCAGAAGGAGGCGTATTGGGCCTTGATGAAGATCGCAAGGCAGCATGGAGGAGCGTTTCTCTGTGACGGCGTCGGCCTAGGCAAAACCTTCGTTGGCTTGATGCTGATCGAACGTCTGGTCTTACACGAAGGGAAACGCGTCGTGCTATTTGCGCCGAAGGCTGCAAAGGACGGTGTTTGGGAGCCTCACCTGCGGCAATATCTTCCCCATATTGGCGGAGTGGGCGGGAATGCCGACTTCAGCAATTTGGCAGTGTTCAGCCATACTGATCTCGGGCGAAAGGGTGAATTCCCGGAACGGTTTCGTCGTATTGCAGAGTTGGCCGATGTCGTCATCATCGACGAAGCTCATCATTTTCGCAATCCGGGAGTTCGCAAGTCGGACAGCGCGAGCCTTCCGTCACGATATTATCAGCTCTACGATCTCTTGGATTCGACGGTACGTCCGAAGAGCGTCTTCATGCTCACAGCCACACCGATCAATAATCGAATCAGTGATTTCCGTCACATGGCGGAGCTGTTCACTCGCCGGGAAGAAGCTTATTTCGCGCGAACTCTCGGTGTTAACAATCTCCGCTCGCACTTCAACAACATCGAAAAGCAATTGCGAAAATCAGTCGGCCCTGAAGTTGCGGATGTATCCGGTCATATGGGCGAGGTGCAGGAATTTCTCGCAGGCGACGAGATTTTCAAGAGCCTTGTAGTTCAGAGAAGTCGAACTTACGCGCGCGAAAGCCAGATGCGTGAGTCGGGTAATGCGGCAGTGTTCCCGGATCGAAGACCGCCCCAAGTAGCCGAGTATTCCATTCGGAAGACCTACGGGCGTTTGCTGGAGATGTTTGAGAAAGCATTCACCCGTAAGAAACCGTTGTTTACACTGCCCATGTATTACCCTCTCGCCTGGTATAAGGGCAGCGATAAGAGCATAGACCCCCTTGAAGAGGGACGACAGGAACAGGTCGTTGGTCTGATCAGGACCAATTTTCTCAAACGTTTTGAAAGCTCAGTCGCCGCGTTCGAGCTGTCGTGTGATCGCTTGCTCCGGAAGTTGCTTGCATTTCTTGAGGTGCACAGTGAGACCGACTCGGAGAAAAGGCGTCTGGAACGTTGGAAATCTCAGAATGCTGAGGTCCTCGGCTATGCCGCAACTCGGCAGCTCGAACTCTGGCCAGACGAAGATAGCGATCTTGACGACGATGTCGTGCCGCAGGAGATGGTCGATGCGGTGGAGCGCCTCAAGAGAGAGGATTACGACGTCGCGGAGATGATGTCAGAGACGTTTCTAGACCTCGATCAGATAGTCCAGTTCATAGAGGAGGCTAGAAAGTTCGAAACTAAACACGATGACAAATTGCAGAAGCTCATCCGTCTCCTGAAATCCAAGGAGTTGGCCGGCCAGAAAGTTCTGATTTTTACCGAGTTCGCCGATACTGCTGGGTATTTGAAGCGTCAACTGGACGCGGCGGGCATCAACGGAGTGGCGGAGGTTGACAGCGCAACAAAGACAAATCGCGCGGACGTGATCCAGCGGTTCTCCCCTTATTACAATGCGCACACGAGCAAGATGCTGGTCGACGCCGGTCGCGACGAAATCCGGGTGTTGATCTCAACCGACGTGCTTTCAGAAGGTTTGAACCTCCAAGATGCATCTCGGATGATCAATTACGATATTCATTGGAATCCGGTCCGGCTAATGCAACGCATTGGCCGTGTTGATCGTCGAATGAATCCAGAAGTCGAGAAGCGTCTTATAGGCGATCATCCAGATGTCGCCTCGTCGCGCGGCAAAGTGAGTTTCTGGAATTTCCTGCCTCCTGACGAATTGAACGCAATTCTGACGTTGTACACAAAGGTGACTCAGAAGACGCTGCTGATTTCGAAGACTTTCGGAATCGAGGGAAAGAAACTTCTGCGGCCTGATGACGACTATGATGCGCTCAAGGAGTTCAATCACGCATATGAGGGGACCAAATCGGCGGTTGAGGAAATGCACCTCGAGTATCAACTTCTGCTCTTGAGCGATCCAACGCTTCAGGATCGCCTGAGGAAAATGCCGGGCGGGTTTTTCAGCGGAAGGCAACGGCCGCGGAAGGGCATATCGGGTGCGTTCTTTTGCTATAGCCTCCCCGCCCTCGATAAGGAGACTGGCGAATTCTCCCATGAAGCAGGAACGACTCGTTGGTATCTATACGACCTCGACCGAAATACCATTCTGGAAGAACCGGGTGAGATCGTCGCCAGCATTCGCTCCGAGCCGGACACGCCGCGACATTGCAAGATGGCGGAAGGGGCTCTGGTCGATCTCCGCGGCAAAATCGAGAGACACATCAAGAACACGTACCTGAAGCGGGTAGACGCCCCTGTGGGTATAAAGCCAGCACTCAAGTGCTGGATGGAAATCAACGAGGGCTGAGCCTGTGCCAAGCGATCATCGGGTTGAACTTGCCGCTATTAAGCGTTTCGACCAGCTTGTCCGCTATCTGCGTGATCCAATGGGCTGGCCGATCGAAGGGGACGATTTCGAGGAGGTGACTTTTGACTATACTCCAGAAGAGCTCGGCATAGAGGCCAAGAGCGCAGCGAAGATTCAAGAAATCAAACGTCTGCGCCCGCTTTCGCCAAATCAACCTTGGGGTATATTTTTCGTAAAGTTCGAGCCAAAGAACCTTCCTGTTGTCGCGTTACGGCGCATTCTGAGCTCCGTCGCACTAAAGAAGCGTGCTTCTGCTAATGCTGCCGAACGAGCAGCATGGGCGGCAGATGACTTGCTCTTCATCTCCAACTACGGGCACGGGGAGGAGCGACAGATCAGCTTCGCCCACTTCTCAAGGGCCGAGGACGGCCGCGACCTTCCGACTCTCAAGGTATTAGGTTGGGATAACCTCGATACAGCGCTGCATCTTGATGCCGTCGCCAAAGAACTAACACAGCACCTCGCATGGCCAAAGGATGACTCCGATCCTGACGCCTGGCGAACCAATTGGCGGACCGCCTTTAACCTGCGCCACCGCGAGGTTGTAACAACCTCGAAAGAGTTATCTATTCGGCTTGCTGAGCTGGCGCGAAGCATTTGCGACCGCATCAAGACCGCAGTAGCCATCGAGACCGAAAATGGCCCACTTACCAAGCTAATGAAGGCGTTCCAACAGGCGTTGGTCCACGATCTCGACGCTGATGGCTTCGCTGACATGTATGCGCAGACGATTGCGTACGGCCTCCTTTCAGCACGAATTGCAGATCCTACCAAGAAGACGGCAGACGATTTTGCTGCCCATATGCGCACAAGTCCTTTTCTTCGCGAACTTATGGAGCATTTCCTGCACGTTGGCGGCCGCAGGGGTAAAGCGGGCGGGCCAGGCATTGATTTCGACGAGCTCGGCGTAAGTGAAGTAATCGACTTGCTTGATGCCGCCAACATGGAAGCGGTAGTCAGGGATTTTGGTGACAAAAACCGACAAGACGACCCTGTAATTCACTTTTACGAACTCTTTTTGCATGCCTACAACAAGCAGTTAAGAATTCAACGAGGAGTCTTCTACACGCCGCAACCGGTAGTCTCGTACATTGTACGTAGCGTCCACGAAATGTTGCAGACTGAGTTTGGTCTCGTCGATGGTCTCGCCGACACTGCTACCTGGGGCGAGATACTGGAAAGGCACTCAGGTCTACAACTGCCTCTACTTACCGACTTGAAGGACGAGCAGCGGACGATTTCGCCCGATGAGCCATTCGTTCAAATCCTGGATCCGGCGACGGGCACCGCTACTTTCCTTGTGGAAGTGATCGACGTAATTCATCATACGCTTACAGAAAAATGGAAGCAGCAACGTCTGACGGGCGAGCAGCGGCGCGCTGCGTGGAACGATTATGTGCCCAGACATCTGCTTCCACGCCTCCATGCGTACGAGCTCATGATGGCTCCTTACGCCATTGCGCACATGAAGATCGGTCTCAAGCTTGCCGAGACCGGCTATCAATTTGAAGTGGAAGAACGTGCGCGCATTTACCTTACAAACGCTCTTGAACCCTGGCTAAAGCAGCTTCCACTCATCGGCTTGGATGCTTTGGCTCACGAAGCGGCTGCCGTTAATGAAATCAAACGGCACAAGCGCTTTACAGTCGTGGTGGGGAATCCGCCATATTCAAATTTTGGGCAGCTGAATAGGGGCCCATTTGTTCTTGATCTGCTCGACGATTATAAACGTGGCCTGAACGAGAAGAAACTCAATCTGGATGACGACTTCATAAAATTTGTTCGCATCGGCCAACACCTCATCTGCCAGAGCGGCGCTGGCGTGCTCGGATACATTACAAATAATGTCTATGCGGACGGCGTAACTCATCGAAGGATGCGCCAATCCCTGATGGAAAGCTTTCGCACCATCCGATTGCTTGATCTGCACGGGAGTAGCAAAAGGCGAGAACAGGCTCCCGATGGATCGAAGGATGAAAACGTCTTCGATATTACCATTGGTGTTTGCGTCGGGATTTTCGCTCGCAATTTGTCAAGTGAAAGCCAATCGAAGGTTTATTACGGTGAGCTATGGGGCGATCGGACCGCAAAGTATGTTGCGCTGGCAAATCTGCACGCTGGGATAACACCGTGGGCGCAACTACCAGCAGCGCCTCCGCATTTCTTTTTCGTTCCAAAGGATTTTGATCGCATTGCCGAATATCAACGTGGGATGCCGGTGCAACAAGTGTTCCCGCTCTTTTCCAGCGGTATTCAAACAAAGCGCGACAATGTCGCAATCGCGGAGTCAAAAGAGAATCTTCTAGTTACGCTCAAGAGATTTTCTCGACTCCCCGCAAGCGAGTTGAGGAGTCTGTATGGACTTCCCGACGACGGGCGGGATTGGAGAATTGAATGGGCGTCTGCGCACGCGAAGGAAATCCTCAGGTCTCCCGAGACCATCGCGCCAATTCTTTATCGCCCGTTCGATAAGCGTTGGACTGTACTGGATAATAGGTCAAAGGGCTTCGTCGCGTATCCGAGGTATGACGTCATGTCTCAAATGGTTCATCAGAACTTGGGGCTTATCGTAACGCGGCAGCTTTCGCTGCCGACATTTCAGCATGTTTTCGCCACCAGGCAACTAATCGACGGCAACACGATCTCTCTTCAAACGCGCGAATACAATTACCTCTTTCCCCTCTATTTGCACGGCGAACAAGCGGGTCAGCGTTCACTATCGTTCAGCCATGGCAGAATTAACCTTGGGGTACCATTCCTCAAGGCGCTTGCGCAGCGACTGAAGCTTTCAACCGAAGGTAACGGCCTCCCCATCGGGGTGACACCAGAAGATATCTTTTACTACGCCTACGCAATACTTCACAGCCCTGGCTATCGAAACCTCTACTCGGAGTTTCTGAAGATCGATTTTCCGCGCCTACCACTGACCGGGAATCTAAGGCTCTTCCGGACGCTTTGCGAACTAGGTGGCGAACTTGTCGCGTTGCACATATTGGAATCGCCAAAGCTCGACCAAGCTATCACTGAGTTTGTTGGCAGTGGGGACCCGGAGGTTGAGAAAATTACGTGGGCGCGTAACGCCGTTTGGATCGACAGGGCCCAAACTATCGGCTTTCGTGGCGTGAGCCAGTCCGTGTGGGATTTCCGGATTGGTGGCTACCAAGTTTGTGAGAAATGGCTAAAGGATCGCAGGGGTAGTACACTTTCGAAGAACGAGGTCGTGCACTATCAGAAGATCGTGGTCGCGCTCTCCGAAACTGCCCGCCTTATGGAGGAGATCGACGAGGCAATCGAGCAGTACGGTGGGTGGCCGGGAGCGTTTGCATCGGACGACGAAGTAGGGACCCACGAGGTTTCAGGCGGTGTGGTGTCCGTAAGCGCGCCAGGCGCGTATCAGGCCGCTCCGTCAGATCGTCTGAAGGCAGCTGAACCCGAAGCGCCACCTTATAAGACCGCCTTTGAGGCTACACGCCTCAATCCGGACGACCTAGACCGAGAGGAATTGATTTGCAGGATTCGCCATCTGTTCGGCGACGGTCAGGGGCGAGAACGGGACGCGGCAATCGACGCGCTTGCGCGAGAGTTGGGTTACCAGCGCACAGGCGCGCGGGTTTACGACGAACTTGACAATGCGATGCGGGCAGCAGCTCGGCGCGGAATCACGACGAGCGAGCGCGGGGTTATCCGTCTATTCGCTCGTGCGATCGAAGATTATGATCGCGACTTTCTGAAGGAGCAATTTTTGGCTTCTTTGCAGGGGCGTCAATGGGCGGTACGCGAGGAGGCCATTCGTTCCTTCGCTCGGTGGATGGGATTTCGCCGAACGGGGCCAGCGATAGAAGATGCTGCGCGATCGCTGATCAATGGACTACTTCGGGAGGGTCGGTTGGAGAGTGGTGGTTCAGAGATTCGAAGATCTGACTGAGAATCTTCTAGATTAGGACCGAGCTAGGTTCCGATCCAAGGCGGG
Source organism: Bradyrhizobium sp. Arg237L (assembly GCF_029990105.1). Classification (NCBI taxonomy): domain Bacteria; kingdom Pseudomonadati; phylum Pseudomonadota; class Alphaproteobacteria; order Hyphomicrobiales; family Nitrobacteraceae; genus Bradyrhizobium; species Bradyrhizobium sp. Arg237L. Next base: position 79,156 of record NZ_JAQMIL010000036.1, read on the forward strand.
CATGCTGGGCCAAGCCGGCAATTCAATGAGAAAATGTTTGTGGTGAGGGGGCTAATGATCCAAGGCGCAAGGCAGTTGCCAACAATGCACGTTTCCGTTCGTGTGCCGTGGCACGACGGGCGATGGGCAGGCAAAGTGTGCACCAATCCGCGCGGCAATACGTCCTGTTTGATCCTCCCTCGGATTGCCGAAACGAAAGAGGATGATTTCGAAGTCGAGATCGCGGGCAAAGCCTGGAACACGGGCGGAGTTGGACTACCAGCATGCGCTGCGGAGCGGGGCGCTTTCATGTCGCCCGTCGGCTATTCGCGCAGCGTTAAACATCCGTACAGCCACGATCCGCTCTATAAACATTTTGTGGGGAGTCAATTCCATCACCCAGCATATTCTGCGGCGGCGGTTCCTTTCGCGTGGATGATGAAGAGCGCCGAGACCGGCATCCCGGCCAAGGCGGAGCAATATAAAATCGGCTTCAGGCCTGAATTGGAACCAGACCTAGCCTTCGACAAGTTGTGGGTGCAGGAACGCCGCAATCAGCTTGCGATGCTGGAGACTTTTTTTGGAGCGATCAAGCCGGAAGAATCGCTTGTCTTTTTCTACGCAAAACGCACTCCACTGACTGAAGATGGCAGGCGGGTAATTGTTGGTATTGGTCGCGTTCTGAAAGTCGATCTGCCTGTCGAGTATGCTTACGAGAAAGATGCGCCATCTGATGGGATGCGCTGTGTGCTGTGGGAGGGTAATCTACATCATTCCATTCGTCCGACGATTGGCGATGGCTTTCTGTTGCCCTATCACGATCTGCTCGAACTTGCGGCAAAGGATCCAAACGTCGATTTGGCGAGCTTGACCTTGCATGCTCCCGATGAGCATTGGGATGCTTTCTCGATGGGTTCCGAGCATGTCACTCACGATCAGGCAATTACTGTCCTTCTCTCATGCGCTTCCTTACTGGAGAAGCTGGAGAAATTGGTGCCTGGCAATTGGCACGTTGCTCGTGCTTGGGTTGATGCGCAACTTAACCGGCTATGGCGTCTTCGAGGGGCGTTTCCGGGGCTCGGCTCGGCGCTGACGGCGTTTGGACTGACCCATGGAACTCTGATCGCGCACGCCATAGGACAGCAGCTTCACGCGGATGGCTCTAACGCAATCCTTGATCCCTGGCCAGCGATCGGCAAAGTCCTTCACGATCCGAAGTCGCTGCCGGCCGACCTCGCATCCACCATAGGCCAAAGTGCCGCAAAATTATGGGACGGCCTCAAGCCAGAACGGCGCACGTTGCTGAAGTTGCTCGCGCGCTTTGAGATCTCGTCTGACCAAGCGACGCGCTGGTTTGTGCCAGAAGAACGCGCCCGCGCGGGAATTGTGGCAAGTGACGCGGAGATTATCTCCAATCCATATCGGTGCTTCGAGGATGATAGGGCGCGCATCGACGCGATTTCGGTGAAAACGGTCGATCGCGGTCTTTTCCCCGACGCTACAGTATCGGAAGCCTTTCCAATTCCAGAACCATCGCGTTGCTCCGAGGCCATCGACTCTCGGCGCGTTCGGGCGTTATGTATGGCAACGCTCGACGAGGCGGCCGATCAAGGCCACACCCTCTTGCCACAGTCGTGGCTCGTGCAGAGGGTGCGTGATCTGGACGTTGTACCTCGTTGCAGCATAGGCGGCGATTGGGTGGAGACATTCGGCTCGTCTTTGCACGAGCGGTTGACGCCGACGCAGATGGCAGATGGCGCACCTGCCTGGCAGCTGAAAGAATACGATCGATCCCGAGAGCTAATTGCTGCCCGCGTGAAGCGGCGTCTGGCGGGTAAGATCCACGCAGGCGAGTACAATTGGCGTGCGCTGATAGATAAACAACTGCCACCGTTTGTGGAAGCGACAGATCCTGAGACGGAAGAGCTTGCCCGGCGCGAGAAAGCAGCGGCACTAGAAGAACTTTATCGGTCGAGATTTTCAGTGCTGATCGGCCCAGCAGGGACTGGTAAGACGAGTCTCCTCACCGCGCTGCTTTCTCTTTCATCTATCGCCGAAGGCGGCGTCCTTCTGCTCGCGCCAACAGGCAAGGCGCGGGTCCAGATGCAGAAGCGCGCGAAGAATGCTCAAGCGTTTACGCTCGCACAGTTTCTGTTAGGTCTCGGGCGATACAATCCGGAAACGGGCAGGTACGGCGTCACAGACGCTCCTAACCGAGAGCGGGGCTTCAAGACTGTGGTCATCGATGAATCGTCGATGTTAACCGAAGATCAGCTTGCTGCAACTCTTGATGCTATCGAGACCACTGCGGTGGAACGTTTGATTCTAGTAGGCGATCCCCGACAACTGCCGCCAATAGGAGCCGGACGGCCATTCGTCGATATTGTCGCTTTTGTTGCAGCGAGCGGCTCGAAAGAGGCCGGGCCGCGAGGCTATGCCGAACTGAAGATCGTCCGCCGCCAGACCGAGCAGATGAACGCGAGCACTCGCGGCGTGCGGGATGACATCATTCTCTCTCGTTGGTTCGGAAATGAAGCGCCAGATCCCGGTGCCGATGAAGCGTGGGATCGACTGGCGTCCGGCAAAGCCATCGGTATCCGTGCAATCCGATGGGAGAGCGATGTTGATCTGGAATCGAAACTACTCGCGGAGATCAAGACTGCAGTCCGCACGATAGCGGAAAGCGAAGTCCCGGCCGGTGCTGCTGACAGTGCATTCTTTGAAGTAAGTTTGGGAGGTCGCCTCTACAACGACGTTGTGTATTTCAATCTTTCGAGGAGTGAGCCCGACGCGGAAGGCGTCGAGCGCCGTAGCGGCGGGGGCGTCGACGTTGAATCCTGGCAAATCCTATCGCCGGTGCGCGCAGGTGAGACCGGTGTCGATGGTCTGAACCGATGGTTGCAGAAATCGTTTCGCCGACAGTCTCGCGCCTGGGCAGAGCCCGAAAAGTATTGGGACCGTAAGACGTGCAAGCCTTTAGGACCACAAGGCATTCTGTACGGGGACAAGGTCATCAATATTTCAAATGCGCGACGCTACGACGTGTATCCCAAGGTCGACAAACCCTATTTGGCCAACGGCGAAATCGGACTCGTCGTGGGGCAATTCAAGGGAAAAAATTGGAAGCCGAAAGGCTTGCCTTGGAAGATGGAGGTCGAGTTTTCGTCTCAACTCGGCTTCAAATACGGGTTCGCAGAGCGTGATTTCGGCGACGAAGGCGATGCGCCTCTGGAGTTAGCTTATGCGCTAACCATTCACAAAGCTCAGGGCAGTGAGTTCGGTGTTACCTTTGTGGTGGTCCCGAATCCGTGTCGGCTGCTGTCGAGGGAATTGCTCTACACAGCTCTGACGCGCCAACGGGAGCGTGTTGTTATCCTTCATCAGGGCGACATCCGTGCCCTTCTGAAGCTATCGTCTGCCGAGCATTCGGAGACATTCCGCCGACTTACTAACCTCTTCAGAGATCCGAAGCCGGTCGAATACGTCGGCAAGTTCCTTGAGGACGGATTGATTCACCGCACTGCTAGGGGCGAGCTCGTCCGATCAAAGTCGGAGGTGATAATCGCTAATCTGCTTCACGGGCTTGATATTCCGTATGCTTACGAGCAGCCCTTTGCTGGTCGTGACGGGAGCGTCCGTTATCCGGACTTCACGATCGACGACGCCGAGACTGGTCAACGAATCTTTCTAGAACACCTCGGGATGATGGCCGAGCCAGCGTATCGCCGCCGCTGGCAAAGCAAGCTCGAGTGGTATCGGGCGCAGGGCGTCCTTCCGAGTGAGGAAGGGGGCGGCGAGTCAGGGACCCTCGTAACGACTAGCGAAGAGCACGGCATCGACTCGGAGTCGATTCAGCGTCAGTTGAAAGAGTTGCTTACTATTTAGCGATGATATGAGAAGTCGTCGAATGCAGGCATCCGGGTCAGAAACAAGCCATTTTGTGAAATCAGATGGCCGATGCAGAGTGCATGCTTCCGGTCACCGGGGCCCAGATCAGCGCTTCTGAGCAAGAAACTGCCGAAGAGTTGATTGAACGGCTAGTGGCCCTACCGGCGCGAGGCCATGGCGAATGAATGTAAGACGAAGGCGATCGTAAAGCGGCACGGTGGAGATTTCGGCTGACTTGTCCGCAGGGAGGCGATACCGTGAAGGGACGATTTATGAAAATGTCTAAAGTCTTGAACCAAAAACAGAGGATCGGAAGTGACGATGCCGTTTCGCTAATTTACAGCGAAGCAGGATTTGTACGAAGCAAGATAACATGGCGCGTCCAGACCTACTAGAGATTGGAATCTACAGTATCCCGGATGCGGCAGAACTTGTCGGCGCGCCGCAAGCGTCCGTGCGTGTATGGGTGGAGGGACATACCGGCAAACAAGAGCCTGTTATCATCAACCAGCTTGGTCGAGTGGGTGACAGGACGGCAGTCAGCTTTGCAAATTTGATGGAGCTGCGCTTCATCGCGCGGTTCGCTAAGGCCGGCGTAAATTTGCGGGAAATTAGACGTATCATGAGTGAGGCGAGGGAGACGCTAAGTCACCCGCATCCGTTCGCGACCAAGACCGTGTTCAGAACCGACGGACGTAAGATCGTTGCCGAGATCGCCCGGCGAAATGGGTTGATGCTCGTCTATGATCTGCGGTCCAAAAATTATGAAATCCCCTCCGTCGTCATGAAGTCTCTCCGCGAGGATGTAGTTTTTGATCCGCAGGGCGAGGCTATCGAATGGACACCTAGGCCAAAGATAGCTCCAAATGTAATTGTTCACCCACGCATCGAGTTTGGTCATCCCGTACTGAAGGGCAGCAATATTCCGACAGATGCGATTGCGAGAGCGGTCAAGGTCGAAGGAAGCGCCCAGTTCGTTGCCGATATTTTTGAAATTCCGGTTCGGCATGTTCGCGAGGCTGTCAAATTCGAGGAGAACCTTGCGATAGCCGCTTGAAAGTCGCGTTTGATCAAAACGTTCCTATAGGGCTGGTGAGGGTCTTGCAGAACTTCGCCAACGAGAAGCAGTTTCGCAAAATATCGGGGAGCTTCGTAGTTAAGGCGGCAGCCGATTATACACCTAAGCCAGGCGATAATGATTACCAGCCTAAGAATGATGTGCCTTGGCTGAAGCGATTTGCTGATGACGGAGGTAAGGTCGTCATATCCGGCGACGTTCGAATGAAGAGTAGGCCACATGAGCGCCTAGCATTGATCGAACACGGCTTCGTGGTCATCTTTTTTGAAGCGCAATGGTCGGATTGGAAATTTTGGCGCAAGTGCGCGCTTTTGATTCATTGGTGGCCTGTTATTGCTGCAAAGATAAAAAGAGCCAAGAAGGCTTCATTTTATCACGTGCCATGCAACTGGGTTGAGGGTGGCAGGCTTCGCTGGGTCTCGAACAAAGACCCGAAGCTTTTGAAAGTCGAACAACGAGCTCGGGCGGCTAAACGGCGGAAAAAGAGTGCGAAGGAGATGCCCAACAAACCGAGCGATGGACCTCTGTTTGATTATGCGGAGAGGGGGCAGTGAAAAGGGTCGCTGAGTAAACACGCAAGCACAAGTCCGATGATCTGACGGTCGAATCGCTACAAAGTCACCGCGAGCGCCTAGCGGCAGCCGAGACCTGGGACTGACGTTCCGCTTGGGGCTACTCGCTCGCCGCCCTCACTGGGCCCCATTTGTTCACCGCTGTTAACCATTACACACTTGCCGGCTCGTTCGCGCTGCCGAGCGCCATATATTGCGCTTTGTGATCGCAAACCCGAGAGGTAGATGGGGGAGCCGTCGCAGTCGAAAGGCCTTCGACTTTTCCGCGCACCGCGCGGGTTCGATTTACTTGCCGCGCGCACGCGCGGGCAAACCAAAGTTCTCCATGTCCGCGCGACGCGCGGGTTAGGTGGGCCGTAGTGGCCTGCCCGTGACTCATGGAGAAAATCCATGAAGTACTACTATGTGGGCTCGAAGATTAGCGACGAGCATGCCATCACGGACGTGTTCCGGCGCGACGGCCAGTTCCGAGCCATGCGCCAGCACAGCGTTCATGCTGGAGCGCGGGTCGTGGATCCTCACACGGCAGGCATTGCCGCCGCTCGCGAGAGCGCGCGCCGGGAATGGGGCCGCACCGCCGAAGTGTGGATCAGAGCCGATGGGTGTCTCGCGGATAGCAGCGTGATTTTCAACGCATCCATCTTGATTGACGGACGGACGCGCTTCGCCGGTGAGATCCGATTCGCGATCCAGTCAGTTGGTAGAGCGCACTAAACGGCCAGCACCCCGGAGGATCCGTTCTCCGGGGTGTTAGGTTAGGATTTACTGGCAACGACCACCACCGCTCCAGATGCGAATGCAAGCACCCCGATCAAGCAAGTGAATAGGAGACATGCGCCTCGGTTCGCTACGCCGGACCGGGCTCTAGGCGCTGCGCACCAGCAGAGCATGTCATAGACGCAGCAGCTGACGCATCATATGATATCAGCGAGTTAGAACCGACAACGAAATCACGCCAACTCTGTATGGATGGCCAGCATGCGTGCGCTTCTCACAAGTGTTTTTGTGGCGACGCTTGTCCTCGCGACAACCGCTTTCCCGCTGTTTGGTGAGAACTCAAAGCGGAGCGTGCCCTTCACTCCGCATCAAATGCATGAGTTCATTGCGATAAGAAATTCCTACAAAGATGATACTTACAGGCTGGCAAGTGTAGCATTCACCGTACACAACGCCGAAACTTTATATACAGCGCAACCATCTGCACTGGCCCGTGCGTTTGATCCACCGCCGTACATGAAATTTGATGAAGATTATAGCAGGCTTAATATCGACCAGTTTATAAGGCCCGTGACTATAGAGGATGGTCTCCGAAAAGTCGCTGCGGAGAAAGCCGCTCGGCTCGACAACGTGCCGGGAGGATTTGCTAAGTCGGTCGATGAAGCGGTTGACGGGCTCGCGAGTGTTGGAGGAGTTTGGGGTAAAGGACTCAAGATAGCTTACCCCTCCTTCAAGGAGGCCGTAGTGGGACGGAGCCCTTTGCCCGAACACCCAAATCTCACCCGCAAATTTGTTGTCGAGTGGACCACTTGGGCATGTGACGAGGTAAGAAAGGGTACGCCGGCAGGGAGAATACTCGCCCCATACGTTAGCAAGTATCTTGGTGTTAATCCGAAAAACGATCTCCGAGATCATCCCGACGTGCGACAAGGAACCGAGGCGCTAAAAGCTGGAGACAAAAGGGATGGACTTACCGAAGCTGTCGGCGTTACGAAATTCGTGCAAGAAGCCAACGAAGCGCTGCAATCCGTCAGGCAATGGCAGAAGGAAAAGGGGAGGTCGCAAGAGCTGGAGAGACTAGTGCAAGAGAGGGCTGACAAACTCGAGGATTCGGCCGCAGGCTTTGCAATGATCGGGCGAGCATTCGCAGCGAGTGGAAATCAAAAGCTCGGAAAGACCTTTTCAGGCCTCGCAATCATTGGCGACAAGCTATCTTCACTCGTTGCGAAGGGGCCTAAAGTGTCTAGCGGGTCAGTAGTATTGAGCTTCTTTTCGATGGCAGACACCTTCCAGAGTATTCTGCAGAAAGAAAACGAAATCTCTCCGTATCCGGCTTTGTTTTCTGCTCTGCAAGAGCTGTCTAACCAGATCAACGACTTCCGTAACGAGACTCTGGAAAATTTTGCGAACCTGGATCAAAGGGTTAAGGGCGGGTTTGTTGCACTTGATAGAACAACGCGTGCGACGAATTACAGCACGGAAGAGGCTAGGTTGGCATTAGCAGAGGTGCGGCGGGCCATCGACGACATGCAAGCCCACTCAGCTATCCAATTTTCTGACCTTGCGGGCGTCATCTTTCGTAACGAGGAAAGTGCCTGCATCAGTTTAGACGGTAAGGGTAATCGGCGTCCTCTCTCTCTGGAGCTTTTTCAGCATTGCCGAGATGTGTATACGAGACGCGCGACCATCGATGCGGCAAGCTCGGTCGCCGAAGGGACTCTCGATCGCGACGTTCGCAAAGCAGGGTCGCTGGACGCTTTGCGACAAGCAATTGACCCTGAGCACAAGGAATACTCCAGCTATTTGGTTAATCCCGATGTTTGGTATTGGGCAACTACCAGATTTCTTGAACTGTTTCAAAGCAACCCGGATAAACTGACGGAGCTTTCACTGTATCCAGGCACGAGCAAGTTTCCTCAGCTGGATGAGGTCATTGGGGCCGGACAGAACATAGAGGCGTTTTCTAGGACCGCGCTCATTGACGAAAAAAACAAGCTGAAGAGGCAGCGGCTGCAGTTGTTTATTGATCGCATTGTGGCTTTGCGAACTGCCGTACTATCGAAAATTGAAGAGCAAATCGAGAATAAATCAGTAGACCTGGATCCAACGCTAGGCTTGCTGCAGCCTTACGACAAAACGTTTCCGTTCGAGCTATTGTCCAAGCCCATAGGAAAGTGCACCGACTGGAAACGCGAGTTCGTCTCGTTCAATAGCTACTATTATTGGTTCTACTATCCAAAGACTGGAGGCTACGAGCCCGTCTATAACGGCCGAGTGACTCCTGAGACCTATGCCAGAGTTCTATCTCTGTTCAAATCGGACTTTCAAAAGCTAGATACTCACTGGTTGACGCTTGATCCAACTTTCGTGCAAGCACTGCCAAATTATTTGCCGTTACTCGAACAATTTGATCAGCAGAGTTACGTCCTAGCCCCTTGCCTTGCTGAAATAACGGTTTCAAACCTGACGACGACGTCTCAAGCGGCGGAAATCGATATCGACATGAAGGTCGAGGTCTGGATAAATCGTCTCAAACGCGTGGACCGCATTAAGGCCATTACTTTGCATGGGCCATTGCATGCTAAGGTCGACGTGAAACCCGGTCTTACAAGGGAAAGCTTCTTGAGCATAAAAGGGGATACCGTCCTCTTTTCCTCAGCAGTATTTCCGGCCATTTGGCTAAACGCTGTTGTCGGTAAGTTCGACAAAATCCTTAAGCCGATTAACGACCAAGAGGCTATCTCAGTAAGACAAGGCTTTGAAGGTGAACTGAGCGCTAAACTGTCCTCTTTTCGCGATCGGCAGAAATCGTTGGTGAGGGCCTCCGTCATCGAGCAAGAGAAGGGATTAGCTGAGGCGCGACACGATCTTCTCCGTATCAGCAACGTCGGGCTCGACAATAGCCTGCCGTCAACCCGAAATTGGTTCGCGACGATTGGAGATGATAATTTGTTTCCATCGCCATCACAAATCATTGACGACGTATTCAGCGGGACAGAAACTCTTGAGAGAGAACGGTCGCAACTGGATACAGTTCTAAGTCGTCTCAATTCCGCCCTGGACGAACTGAGCAACGATCCTCAATTGCGTCCTGGGCCTGACTTGTACGAAAATCGACTCAATGAACTCCGGAAGCTGGGCTTTCTTCGCTCGCTTGCCGACCGAGCAACTAAGCCCACGAATGTGAGCCGATGACTATGCAGGAACCCTGATTAAAGGCGAGGGGCACCAACGGGTGCGATTGATCGTTCAAACTCTATGATGAGCAATCTCTTACAATCCTACAATCTCGAGGCAAGCAGATCGGGCGGAGCGGTCATTTCGCTCCTTCGGCTCGGGCTAGACGCAACAGTGATCGCATGATCTTGGCCGCGTGCGACGGCTAACGGACTGCGGGCAATTTGAGAGTAACCGACCGAACCGCTGGCTCACGCCTCGCTGTCACCTGCGTCCGGTCTGACTGACACAATCGATTGTCGCGATAGCTGTTTTGCTGTATCACCAGCACGAGACACAGGTACCATCTAAACGTTGGATTTTGTTGAATCTGCTTGCGAATTTGCCGGGCTGGTAGGGAGTCCCTCCCCCGCTACCAGAAAACCTCATCCAATCAGTACCTTGCGACCCGGTGACGCCCTAGCGTAACAACTGACGCAAGTTTCGTAGCAAATCGGTAGCGTCAAGGCAGTCGCGGAGAATAGTCTAATCCTTGAACCTCCCCCTCGTGTTCGAATCCTTCGATGTTCGAAAAGCTCCGAATTTTGCCGAATCCTTTCCCGTAAGCGGCCAAAGCCCCCCACACGAAGAGAATATCCAAGGGCTTTCGCCAACCGGAGCGTTTGAAATCCGTAGGGCGAGGTGCGTTGAAAGGAAACGGTTCCAAAACCTCCAACGATTGAATTGCGCCCGCACTGTCGGCCCCAAGGATTCGTCGCGCAAAATTGGGAGCGGGGAAAGGGACTAGCACTTGGCCGTGCAACGCCTGCACAAACTTAGCGCGGATTCGCGCCGCACCGTTCCGACAGAAAAGCGAACACGTCGAATATTGTCGATTTCCCGCTGCCATTCGGGCCTAAGAGCACCGTTAGCGGAGTTACGGACAGCACGAAAGTTCTCCACCCGCAGATACTCAATGCGCGGGGTCTTTCGCGTGCGTCTTGCCGACTCTAGTTCGTTCTCATTATCCATGCATTCCTGCAGTTCGTTCGAATACCTAAACAGAGTGCCTCTTGCCGGTGTGCATCGAAAATGTAAACGCGGACGTAGTGGTGGTGAAGTCCGCCCAGGATGGCGAGTGAATTGATCAGACCGGTTCGCTGAACCGGGCGGCAG
>NZ_JAQMIL010000037.1:0-86796 GCF_029990105.1 Bradyrhizobium sp. Arg237L
AAGGACATCTATAAATGGCGCCACCTGATCGAGAACTTCTTCGGCAAGCTGAAGGAATTCAAACGCATAGCAATGCGATCCGACAAGACCGACAGCAGCTTCGAGGCGATGATCTACCTCGCCACCGCTGTTATCCATTCTAGATGAATCTCAACAGGCCCTAGTCAATGAAGCGAAGGGTGAGCTGCGATGCAGCCCACCCCTTGTTTCCTTCAGCCGGCTTCAACGCCTCTTGCCGGTCGAAATACGCAATTCTCCCATTCCGGTTGACGTGGAAATTCACCCGACGGCCACTTGCTTCAAGGCTGGAGGGCGTCTGGTTGAGACTTGACGAAGCCGAGCACCGCGCCGGCCTTGCCGGCGGCACGACGCGCACTATCGAAGGTCCGCTCTATGTCGCCGGTGCGCCGCTCTCGAAGGGCGAAGCCCGGCTCGACGACGGCACCGATGATGGCGAGATACTGCTCATGGAAGGCCAGGTGTTCGACACGGAGGGCAGGCCGATTTCCGGCGCGATTGTCGATGTCTGGCACGCCAATTCGTTCGGCTTCTATTCGTTCTTCGGTCCGCCCCAGTCGTCCTACAATCTGCGCCGCCGGATCGAAACCGACCTCGACGGCCGCTATCGCTTCCGTTCGATCATGCCGTCGGGCTATGGCTGCCCGCCCGGCTCCAACACCGAGACGCTGCTCGCGAAGATGGGGCGCCATGGCCAGCGGCCGGCGCACATCCATTTCTTCTTCACCGCGTCAGGCTATCGGCAGCTCACCACCCAGATCAGCATCGACGGCGACAAATACCTGCACGACGATTTTGCTTTCGGCACCCGCGACGACCTGATCCCACCGGTCGTACGCGTAACGGAAGCCACCGAAATCCGGGAAGCAGAGCTCAACAGGCCATTCGCGCGGATCGGATTCGACTTCAAGGTCACCCGCAAGGTCGCGGGCGCTCCGGCGACCGTTGTGCACCGCGAGCACGCGGTGGCGGCGTAACTCGAGGTGGTTAACAGCACTGCGCGAACGTTCCGATCCATGGGGAATCGTGCTGCCGTCTGATGCGTGTGAATCCGCGTGGCTCGCCGGGCACGCAGCTGGATTTCTGCCGGTGGCAGCTGACGCGGTGCCAGGATCTGCGGAACTGCTTGGCCAGCGGCCCTTGAAGTTGGACTCGCTCTCGCGCCCATGAACAGCGTCAGGCGGAAGATTGGATAAGATATCGCAGGCTCGGTTGGTGTGGGGAAACGCGGGAGCCCTCCCCCGCCACCAGATCTGCGAATTTACACGCCAGACTACATCTCGCACAGGCGGTGCAAATTTACCGCCGTAAAGCTCGATACTGCGCCGCGCATCAAACACCCAAATCGATCATTAGTTCGGGATGAGACGACGTCTTTCGAGTAAACGACGGCCTTAGCATTGGGTGACACTAGGTCCGTAGTCGAGGCGTGTCACAATACCGTCTTGCGCAGCGTCGTAAGTTGGGAGGAGTTTCTGATTGACCGGCGTCTGGTTCAATTCGTAACGGATCGATCCGCAGCCATCCGTGAGTCTCGTGTTTGCCAAGGTGAACCAGCATTTCATGAACATCGTCAGCTGGTGGAAGTGTGTGATCACGCGCGATCTTGCCGCTGTTGTCGCGCATTTGATGATGGTTTCGGCTCTGTGGCACGCATCGCCGGCGGGGGCGACTTCCTTCGACATCCCCGCGCAACCTCTGGCGTCTGCCATAGACGCGTTCTGCGCGGCGACCGGGACCGAGGTGTATTACGACGGCGCAGCGGCGATCGGACAGCGATCTTCTGCGGTGACCGGCGCCCTTGCGCGTGACGATGCTCTCAGAAACTTGCTCGCAGGGACGCAACTCGTCCCACTGCGCGCGCGCGAAAACAGCTACTTGCTAATTCATCCCGGCGACGATACGGCGCATGCGTTCGCTACGGCACGGATCGCCCAGGATGGTCAATATCAGCGCTATTTCGCCGTGGTGCAAGACGACATCCTGCGCATTCTGTGCCGGTATCCTGACACGCGCCCCGTGAGTTATCGGCTGGTGATCAAGTTGTGGATCGGTTCGTCGGGATTGGTGCAGCGCGCAGAACTCGAAGGATCGGCCGGCGAACAGGCAAGTCACCGGATGCTGTTGGCGACGCTTGGCAAGTCACGCATGACCGAACCGCCACCGGCGCAGATGCCGCAGCCGATCACCATGGTTGCGCTGCCGGGGGGAGCGGCCGACGCGAGGCTCTGCGCATCACCCGTCGACCAGAAGGCCGGGCGCTAGCATGTCGGTGCGCGAGACAGCGGGCGCGTACGATGCTCACGGGACAAGGGTCCAGGGTCGCGATTCCGCATGACCCACAGCAGCCGCGCCGAATTGCGCCGTTTTTTGACACTCTGCTATGATGATTTGCGAGCCAAGTTGGCCCGTCGATTGAATTCGGTGGAGCTTGCCGGTGACGCCTTGCAGGACACGTATATGGAGCTTTGCCGGGGCGCGGATCTGCCGCCGGTGCAGCGGCCGCGCTCTTACTTGCTGCGCATGGCCAAAAATATCGCCCTGAGGAAGTTGAGCTCGGAAAAATACACGGTTTCGCTCGATGACGCGAAGATCGCCTTCGACATTGCCGATGAAACGCCCGGTCCCCAACGAAGTCTGGAAGCGAAGATCGAGCTCGAAGCCTTTCAACATGCGATCAGGGAATTAACCCCGCGACGGCGCGTTATCCTGCATGCAGCGCGCGTCGAAGGAAGACCCCTGCACGCAATTGCAGCACAGTTGGAGATATCACAAAGACTGGTTGAGATCGAGTTGAAGCATGCGTTAGCCCATTGCGCGCTTCGTCTGGATCGGCAACTCGTGCAAAGATTCGGCCCTCAGCCCGTTCAGCAATCGCATGGACAGAGGGCCGACAAGCGTGTTGATGACAGGGATGACCGATAGCCCACCCGAAAAGTTGGACCGGATCGAGCGCGAAGCGCACGATTGGCTGGTCCGTTTCACCTCGGGGGAAGCAGGACCTGCGGACCTGCGGGAAGGCAAGATGTGGATCGAGCGCGATCCGGCGCATCGTACCGCGTTTATGAAGGCCACCCGGATGTGGGAGGCCTTGGGGCCGGAGGCATTTGAGGGGAATCGCCCAGCCGCGCGGACGTTCGCCTCTATCTCGATGTCACGTCGTGCCGTGCTTGGCGGCGGGGCCGCTGCCATCGCCGCGAGCGCGGCATATCTCGTCGTGCAGCCGCCGCTCGGCCTCTGGCCATCCTGGTCGGAAATGGCGGCCGACTATCGGACGCACACCGGCGAGCGGCGGCGTATTGTGGTGGCCGACACGACTTTCGTCGAGATGAATACCCAGACCAGCATTGCGCTGCGCCAGGTCGCGAAGGAGGCCGCGGGGATCGAGTTGATCTCGGGCGAGGCGCTGGTCGCGACGCCATCCGGTGCGGGGCCGGCCTTTGTCGTGACGTCCAGTCAAGGCCAAACCAGCGGAATTGAAGCGAAATTCAACATACGGAATGATGGGCACGCGGTTTGCGTGACCTGCGTCGAGGGGAACGTTCACGTCTCGTACGGCGCGGCGATAGCGTCGTTGCGCGCCCGCGAGCAGATCACCTATGATCGATCAGGCTTGGGGAAGCCCGCGTTCGTCGATGCAGCGATCGTGACCGCCTGGCAAGACGATCTGTTGATCTTCCACTCCAAGCCGCTACGTGAAGTCATCACGGAAATCAATCGTTATCGTTCCGGAAAAATCATCGTCGTGAATTCTGCGCTCGGCGCGCGGTTGTTCAGCGCCAATTTCCGGGTTCGCAACGTCGATGCGGTCCTCGAGCAAGTCGAGAAACTGTTTGGCGCGACCGTCACATCCTTGCCGGGCGGCATCGTCCTGCTGAGCTAAACGCCGTCGATCGCTCGGGAATTCCTGACCTCAAATTATTTCTTACTTTTTTTTCGGTGCCGCGCTTCGGCATGTCTCTACGCAGAGGGAAAGCGTCGCTTCGAGTGACGTCATCCACGTGAAATCAGCTTCACGTCAAAGTCTTTGCCGAGAGATCAAGCCATGTCCGTCCAGCCTGCCGCCTGCCGATTCCGCCGCGCTACCCTCAAGAACAACTTGCTCGTTGGGGTCAGTACCGCTGCTCTGCTGCTCGGCAGCATTGCGGGGGCGGAGGCGCGCAGCCTGGGGAGCGCAAGCACGGGTTCGGGTTCGGGTTCGGCTACGGCAGCCGCTGCCGCGGCCGCGCAGTTGGCCACCCAGCAGTCGTCGCTCGCGGCCAAGCAGGCGGTGGAGTCGATGGCGCGCGCGGCGGCTTCTTTGCAGGCACTGCGCGACAGTCAGGCCGCCGCGCGTGCGGCGGCGCTGGCGGCACAAAGCGCGGTCCCGAACGGACTGACTCCCGGAGGACTGGTGACGGCGCCGGGGGCCGGAGCCGTCCCAGGCGTCTGGACCGGCGCCGATCTGCCGACGCAGGCGCAGGGCGGAGGCCGCACCACGGTGACCGTTAGGCAGACCGAGCAAAAAGCAATCCTGAACTGGTCCAGCTTCAATGTCGGCCGCGAGACCAATCTATATTTCAACCAGACCGCCGGTGGTGCCGACGCCACCAACTGGATTGCGCTCAATCGTGTCCGGATCCTCGGCACGATCAAGGCCGAAGGACAAGTCTACGTCATCAACAGGAATGGCATTATTTTCGACGGCGCGAGCCAGGTCAACGTCAACACTTTCGTCGCCTCGTCGTTGGGCCTGTCGGATGAACAGTTCCGCGCCGGCATCAACAAACAGCTCATGGTCTTCGACGATCCATCGGGCAGCAGTATTGCCAAGCCGCAATTCGGCTATCTCGGACAACAAAATCCGAACCAATTTGTCGGGCTCAACGATCCCAGCCAGGTCGCAGGCGCGATCATCGGCGACGCTCCGGGCGATGTGCGGATCGAGGCCGGTGCGCAGATCACAATGGCGAGCGGCGGCAAGGCCCTGATCTTTGCGCCGCATGTCCTCAACTCCGGCCGTATCTCGGCGCCCGACGGCCAGGTCATCATGGCGGCGGGCGAACAGATCTACCTCACGACCGATCAGTCTGGCGTTCGTGGTCTCGACGTCGCCGTCTCGGCGCCGATGCGTTGGATGTTCGACTACTACCATATGGCGACGGTGACCGGTCAGGGAAACTGGGTCGGCGACAACGACTACACGCTGGGCCTGAAGGACGTCGTGTTCCCGGAGATGGCAGCGCGTGGCGCTTCGGTCGGTTACAACGTCGTCAATAATGGCATGGTGCGGGCCGACCACGGCAACATCACCCTGATGTCTCGCGAGATCGTGCAGAACGGCGCGCTCGAGGCCTCAACCGCGTTGAACAACCGCGAAGGCTCCATCCGGCTGCGCGCCTGGGGCGAGGGCATGTTGTCCTACGGCAGCTCGATGCCTGTTGGATCGCCGCTGCGCTACTGGTCGGCTGGCACGTTGGTTCTGGGATCAGGCAGCGTCACCACGGCGATGCCGGACCTCACTGATACCAGCGACATCGAGCTGTCGTCGCTGGCGACGCGTTACAGTCCCGGTCGCATCGAGATGCGCGGGAAATTCATCGATATCGAAGCCAGGGCCAGCGTCATCGTGCCGGCCGGCACCATCAGCATCGTTGCCAGCACGTCGCCTCTGTCGGGCGATGTCCCCATCACAGGGGAGCCGGTGAAGCGCGACGGCAGCCGCGTGTATATCGGCGAAGATGCCTATCTCAGCGTCGCGGGTCTGCAGGACGTCTTGCTCACCATGGAGAGCAACGTCGTCACCGGTGAATTTCGTATCAACGAACTGCGCGATTCGCCTTTGTATCGTGACTCGTGGCTGCGCGGACTGACAGTCAGCGTCGACAAACGCGTCAGCGGCTTGTTCGGGGACGGGCCGATGGCCGATGTCAACTGGATCGCAGGTTCGCCCGGCAAATGGGTTGGCACGCCGCTCGGCGATTTCTCCGGCTGGATCGGCGTTGGCAAGACAACACTGGGCGAGCTGTCTACCAAGGCAGGTTCGATCTTCGTCAAGTCGAGTGGCTCGATCGTAACCCGCGAAGGTTCATTGCTCGACGTTTCGGGCGGCTCGGTGCGCTATGCGGACGGCTGGATCACCACGACCAAGATTCGGGGGGCGGACGGTCGAGTCTACGATATCGGTGAGGCGACGCCCGATCGTCTCTATGTCGGTCTCGCGGGCGGTTTCACTCGCAGGCATGAGCGTGCCGGCATCACCGAGACCTGGCGCAACCCGCTGGATCGCAGTAACGGCACGCGGTTCGAGCAGGGCTATACCGAAGGTCGCGATGCCGGTTCGATCCAGTTCTTCGCTGCCGAAGCCATGGTGCTCGAGGGTGGCTACTGGGGTGGGGTCATCACGGGGGAACGGCAGGCGGCGTCCGGCCAGCTCGCCACCGCCGGCACGTTCACGATCGGCGGCAACGCCGACGAGCATCGCCAGTGGCTGCTGGGCAATCTCATCATCGCTGCCGAGCCGGAGACGCTGCCTGCCAACTTTACCGCGAGCAGCCCGTTGGATCCGAAATGGTACCACGGCACCCAGGATAGAGAGACATCGGTTCGCGATAAGACCACCTATCTCGATTCCGATGTGCTGGCCGAAGCCGGCATGTCGAAGCTTGCCTTCTATGTCGCCACCAGTTTCACGCTGGACAAGGACGAGAAACTCGAGCTCGCGCCGGGCACGACGTTCAACGTGATTGCCAATGTTGGCACTCAAAATCCGGCCAGCTTTGCTGTTGACGGCAGCATTCGCATTGCTGGCGGCAATGTTTGGTTTGCCGGCGCGGAGACGGCGACCTTCGGTCGCGGCGCCGCAATCGATGTCAGTGGCGAATGGATCAATGGCCCAGGCGGCGCGCAGCTTCCCGTGATCAAGGGCGGCACGATCCAGCTCACCGGCGATTTCGCGCCGGGCATCACCCTGGACGTGTCCGGCGGCGGCTGGTACGACACGCGCGGCGCGAAGCCGAAGTTGAAACTCGGCGATGCCGGCGCCATCACGCTGTCGGTCACGGATGCCAATCAGTTGTCGGAACTCGATCTGCGCGGCTACGCGGCAGGTTCGGGTGGCTCACTCACGATTGTTACGTCAGGATCGGTCCAGGTAGGCGGCACCGCTCCGGCCGATCCCGCTGTGTTGCGGCTGTCGGAGACGCTCTACAGCGAACGTGGCTTCCGCGCCTTGTCGTTGACGAGTACCGGCAACATCACGGTCGCGGATGGCGCCACGATTTCGCAGCTTCCGTTGAATGTCGATCTCGCCGGCGTCGATGTTTCCGCCTTTGCATCGGGCACACCGATCACTGCAATTGGCAAGCTCGCGTTGCTCCCGACGGCGGACCGGCTGGATCGCAAGCCAACTTCGCTGTCCCTGATCGGCGACAGCGTCACCGTCGGCGCCGGCTCTGTGGTGCGGACCGATGTCCGCGGCTCCGTCACGCTGGCTGCCATCGGTCATAAGGATCCGGCCACCGATACCACCATCCCCGGCGACGTGATCGTGCGTGGCGCGATCGACGCGCCGGCGGGCTCGATCTCCGTGTCGGCCAATGGCGAGCTCGCGCTTGCGGCAGGAGCGCAACTGCTGGCACGCGGCACATCGGTGACGGAGATCGACGCGCAAGGTCTGCGCTCCGGGACGGTGCTGGCCGGAGGCGGTGTCAGCCTCGCTGAGGCGGCGGTGATGAAGATCGAAGCCGGTTCGCTGATCGATGTCTCGGGGTCGAGCGACACTTTCGATCTGGCGAGGGGGCGGGGCGCGGTCTCGACCTACAGCCTCGCCAGTAACGGCGGTACGATTGCGCTCAAGCTGAGCGGCGCCGCCAATGATGTCGTCGCGGGATCATTCCAGGGATATGCCGGCGGCGCTGGATCGGTCGGGGGCACGATCGATATCTCGGTGGGGAGCACTTCGGAGCCGACGCCGAGCTTCATGCTTCCGGCGCTGTACTATGTTGACAGGGACACCGGGGCGGTCGTCGCGGTCAACCTGCGGCAGAACCTGGACATCTACAGGGAATACAGCTCGGGTTCGGACCCGGCCTTTCAGTTCGCTATCGTACGAAACGCAATTCGGGACGCGACAACCGCTCTCACGCGCGGCGGGGGATTGGCCATCATCGATCTCAACGCGGACTCGACGCCCGGCAGCCTCCTCCAGCCGCTGGCATCGGTTACGCCACAACTCACCAACCAGATCGCGTTGCTGTCGAAAAACTTCTTCACGGATCCTGCCGCCACTCAACGCCTGGAGTTGCCTACCGCCAACGTCAAGGTCACGAAGATCTCGGCCGACACCGTGAACAACGGCGGCTTCGGTACCCTGAACGTGAATTCGACCGCCTTCATGGTTGCGCCGGGAATCAATCTGTCGTTCGGCAAGTCGATCTCGATCGGCGGCGCGATCAACAGCGGCGGCGCAGGAACGGCTAAGGTGACCGCGCCCTATATCGCGCTCCTCGGAGGATCCGGTTCCGCCGGCCCGGCCGGTGTCGGCAAGATCGTGCTGACTGCCGATCTGATCGACATCACCAGAATGGCCTTTAGCGGATTCGCTGAAACGCAGTTGGTAGCGCGGGATCTCCGGATGGGCGGCCTGCTGACCGATCTGCGGTCAAACCGCACCTCGTCGCTCGATGCAGACGGCCGTCTCGAGCTGAAGGTCGGGCAGGTCTATCCGGCTACCGGCATCCTTGCTTCGATCAAGGCCGGCACGCAATTGGTCATCGAGCGCAACGGCGATACTGGGCTGCCGCTGTCGGCCGCTGGCACCTTGAACCTCGAAGCGCCGGCGATCGCGCAGAACGGCGTAGTGCGCGCGCCATTTGGCAGCATCACTTTCACAGCCACGGACAGCATCGCACTGGGCGCCGGAAGTATCACGTCGGTGTCCGGCGACGGTCTCGTGCTTCCTTATGGGACCTTGAGCAACAACGAGTTCTGGAACGATCCGCTCGCGAAGCCGACCGAGGCCAATCCGACGCCAACGCTAGGCAAGCTGCCGGAAAAGAATATTGTCCTCAATGCGCCCGGCGTCACGCTCGCGGCCGGTTCGGTTGTCGACATTCGCGGTGGCGGCGATCTTTATGCTTGGGAGCACGTCCCCGGCCCCGGCGGCTCGCACGACGTGCTGACCCAGCCAGGACTTTACGCGATCATGCCGGGGCTGAATGCATCGACGGCTTCACAGGATCAAATCTGGCTTGCCGGGGGCAATGGCCTCGCCGCTGGCTGGTACGCCTTGCTGCCGGCGCGCTATGCCTTGCTGCCCGGGGCGTACGCGGTGTCCGTCGTGAAGGGATCCGCTGGCAAGGAGGTCCTCAATTCCGTGCCGATGGCGGATGGTTCGGTGCTGATGAGCGGTTACCGGGCAGATGCCTATGGCGGCGGCTTCGAGCAGCTCCGCTCGACGTGGCAGGTGATGTCGGGCTCGACCTTGCGCAGCTACAGTGAATACAACGAAGCCTTCGCCAACACCTACTTCGCATCCGATGCGTTCAAGCTCGGGCAATACCGTCTCACCGGCATCAATATCGTTACGCCGCGGCTTCCGGCCGACGGCGGATCGGTGGTGTTCAAGGCGACAACCGAGCTCGTGCTGCAAGGTCTGCTGCGGTCGCAACCGGCCGCGGGCGGTCGCGGCGGTCTGGTGGATATCGCCGGGAGCAGGATCGCGATCGTCGGCAGCGGTCAGGATCGCAGCGATCTGACCGGCTATCTGGTGGTCGACGCGAACTCGCTCAGCAATTTCGGCGCCGGCAGCCTGTTGATCGGTGGCGTTCGCAGTGGTGACGCGAGAGGCCTGCGTATCGATGTGACAGCGAGCGACGTTGTCATTCGCAACGATGCGACGAGCGCGTTGACGGGATCGGAAATCCTCTTTGCGGCGAGCGGCACGATCGGCGTCGGCGACGGCAGCGTCATCCTCGCAAGGGGAACCGCCCCGGGCAGCAGCGTTGATCTCGTGATGGCGCCGCAGGTCAAGGCGGTCTACGGCGACATCGGCGGCGTGAGTGATGGCAATCCCGACAACGATGTGCTGTTGAGCCCGTCGAAGGATTACGGTGCGCTGCTTCGTGTCTCCACCGGCAATGCTGTCAAGGTGCTGCGCGAGAATGTCGACATCACGATGGGCGGGATCGTGACGATCGGCGCCAATGCGACACTTGCGGGTGGCAATGCGCTGCTGATCGATGCGACGCAGGACACGGTGGTCGCCGGCAATGCGAAGCTTTCAGGCGTGGCTCTGTCACTGTCGAGCGGCCGGATCGGCTTCGGCGGCGGCACCTCCGGCCTCGTGCTCGATGCGGTGTCACTGGCGCAACTGGCCAATACGCAGGCTCTCACCTTGCGCAGCTACAGCACGATCGACGTCTACACCTCCGTCAATCTTGGCGGTGCCGGTCTGAATGCGGTGACGCTGGATTCCGCCGGGCTGGTTGGTTACGGCAATGGTACCATCGCGATCAGCGGTCGCAGCATCGCGCTCGACAACAGCGGCGGCAGCTTCAGCAGCCCCGTCGGGGCCGGCCATCTCCAACTGACACTGAGCGCCGACGAAATCGTTCTCGGCGGTGGCAACAAGGTATTGCGGGGCTTCGACGCGGTCACGCTGAATGCGGGCCGCCAGATCGTCGGGCAGGGCAACGGCAGCATCGAAGCCGATATGGCGACCGTGACGTTGGCTACTCCGGTGGTGACCGGGCGCGGCGGCGCATCGCAATCGATCGTCACCCAGAGCGCGCTTCAGGTGATCGGCGGCGGCGATAGCGTCATCGATCGTCCCGAACTCAGCCTCGGTACCCGCTTTTCGCTGACAGGATCGAGCGTCGATCTCAGTGGACGCATCGTGGCGCTCGGAGGTGCCGTCAATCTGACTGCGACCGGTGGCAATGTCGTGATCGGTCAAGGCGGCCTAATCGATGTCGGTGGCTTCAGGAAGGAGTTCTTTGACGTCGCGCAATTCGCCGATGCAGGGAGCGTCGCATTGACGGCGGTTGGTTCGGTGCAACTGACTTCGGGCGGAACGCTCAATCTTGCCGCGCATGCCGATGGCGGCGCGGCGGGCAAGCTCTCGATGGCCGCATCCAACGGTGGCACCGTGGTGCTCGACGGGCGCATCCAGGCCCAGGCGAAAGCCGGTGAGAAGGGCGGTTCGTTTGCGCTGGACATCGCGACCCTGCCGGACTTTGCCACCATGAGCCAGACGCTGAACTTGTCGGGCTTCTCCGCGTCGCGGCAGTTCCGGATACGCTCGGGCAATGTGGTGATCGATGGCATCACCAACGTCGCGGACTTCGCGCTGGTTGCTGACCAGGGCTCAGTCACGCTGGCGGGCTTGATCGATGCTCGCTCGGAATATGGCGGCAAGATCGCAGTCAGTGCCGGCAATGGGCTGACGATGTTGAGCTCCGCCCGGCTCCAGGCCGGCGCCACCGGCGAATTCGGTGGCGGGCGCGTGACGCTGGAAGCCAGCGGCGGCCAGTTGGATCTGCGCGGCGGCAGCATCGACGTTTCCGGCGCCGAGGATGGTCGTGTACGCTTCCGCGCGCTGCAATCGGCCGGTCACGACGAGATCGCTGTCAGCAATCTACAGGCCAGTATTGTCGGCGCACGTTCGGCCGTGCTCGAAGGCGTCAGCGTCTATGACAGCAGCTCGGTTGACGCGGTCCGTGCGGCGGCGATTGCCGATGCCAACAATTTCGCTGGCCATGCCGCGGCGATTGCTGCCCGCCTCAATGCCTCGGGCAGCCTTGCCGTGATGCCCGGCATCGAGATCCGCAGCTCGGGCGACCTCGTCGCCGAAACCGACTGGAATCTGTTCGCCGACTTCGGTGCCAACGCCCGCGCCGGCGGACTGACGCTGCGTGCGGCCGGCAATCTCACCATCCTTGGCCATCTCAGCGACGGCTTCTCGGCGGCGGACCGGAGTGGTGTACTGCAGGATACCGCGTCATGGGATCTGCGGCTCGTCTCCGGTGCCGATCTGACATCGGCAAGCGCACTTGCGGTCGCTCCGCTGACGGCTCTGCCGTCAGGCAGCGGTTCGCTCATCGTTGGCGATGCCGCCGCCGGCAAGGTCGTTCGCACCGGCACCGGTGATATCGATGTCGTGGCTGGCCGCGATCTGGTTCTGGCGCACAACGAATCCGTCATCTACACAGCGGGACGAGTTGACCCGACCTCGTTTGCCGACTTCATTGCGCCGGTGAGCGCGACCTATGGCATCAACGGCGGTAATCTCAGAATTTCGGCGCAGGGCAGCGTGCAGTCGGTGCTGCCGGCCAATCCGGATGACAACCAGCTGTTCGTGGAGTGGCTGAAGAAGGTCGGCTCGACCGACAGAAGCTATGTCTATCTGCCGGGCCAGCAGAGCTCATGGTGGGTCGATTACGGCAATTTCCAGCAGGGCGTCGGTGCGCTCGGCGGCGGCAATGTGTCGGTCAACGCAGGCGGTGATCTGGTCAACCTGCTGGTGGCGCTGCCCACCAATGGCCGCGTCCGCGGCGGACTGTCGAGCGGCGAACGGAAGCTTCTCGAAGTCCGCAACGGTGGCCTGATGGAGGTCGAAGCCGGCGGCGCGATCCGCGCAGGCTATTATTATGTGGGACGTGGCGCCGGCACCATCAGCGCGGGCGAATTCGCCGTCGGACGTGCGGTGCTCGCACAGAAGTCGGCGACGCAGATCGACGTCTATGCCATTGCACCGGTGATTGCGCTTGGCGACGCGACGATGAAGGTCAGAACCGCTGGTGACCTGCTCCTGCAGACGGTCATGGATCCCCTGTTGCTCAGCTCCGACTCCCTGATGTTCGGCGGTCAGGATTTCTACAACGCGCATATGAGCGGCTACACCGATCGAACGGCGCTCGACCTGCTGGCGGTAGGCGGCAACGTCACGTTGGCCAACCAGGGGAGATTTCTCTCCAAGGACATCGATCTGGCCAGCGGCGGCGTCTACACGAGCGATATCGACTATTCGATCATCGGTCTGATGGCGACCAATCTCTATCCCTCAATGACGCGCATCGCTGCTCTCAACGGATCGGTGACCAACCTCAATCGTTTCTACACGGCTCCCGGAAGCCATCCCGAACTCCGTATCCTCGCCGAAACAGATGTGATGCTCGGTGAAATCACCATGTCACGGGCAAATCTCGAGATGATGCCTTCGCCTTTCAGGCCTGTCGGCGGAGGCTCAGGTGCGGATATCCAGCTCGTGAAGTTTCCGTTCGAAGCCGATTTCCAATCACCGGCGAACAGTGGATTTCATGCTCTCTTGTTCAATACCCTGACGTTCGAGAATCCGATCAGCTACAATTCGCATGGCGGCTATATCGAAAGCGTTCGCAATCCGGATCACTTGGCTAACGAGGGCGACGAGGAGCCCAGTCGTATCTTTGCAAGAAGTGGCACAATATCGAACTCGCCGATCGTTGCCGGCAACGTGATGCGCCTCGGAAAGGTCACCACCAACGAGCAGACCTGGTTCCGTGCCGGGGCCGATATTCGCAATATCAGCTACGACCTGCGTAACGTTCATCGTTCTGACGTCTCGCTGCTCGAGGCCGGCAACGATATCATCGGTTATAACATCGATATCCAAGGCCCAGGCATGATTGCCCTGGCGGCGGGGCGAGACGTCTATAGCGCGAATTTCGTGATCAACAGTCGTGGTAACTACTACGCCTACGCCGACCACCGCCCGGTCGAGACCTCGGAGGTTCGGGGACTGCCGCGCGACGGCGCCGCGATCTCCGTGATGGCCGGCCTCAAAGGCAAGCAGCCCTCCTACGATGCGCTGGCGGCAGCTTATCTCGATCCTGCCGATGTCACGGCGATGCCGGATTACCTGAAGGCGACGATCGATGGTGTCATGCTGCCAATCTATCTGACCGATGCCTTCGAAACGCGCGGCGGATCTTCGCACAAGGTCAGGTCCGGCCTGGTCTCGTTCATCCAGGAGATTACCGGCGAGACCTTGTCGCCGCTCGGCGCCTGGGCGCGCTTCCAGTCATTGCCTGCGCTGACGCAGCAGCGCTTCCTGCGCCAGGTGTATATTCAGGAGTTGAGGGCTGCCGGCGACGATCAGAACACGCTCGGTGCGGATGGTCGGCCGATCCACGGCGGCTACAAGCGTGGCTACACCGCGATCGAGACCCTGTTCCCCGGCAAGGACTGGAGCGGCGATATCAAGATCGGCAACACCGCGTTCCTCACTATGGCTGGCGGCGGCATCGAGACGCTGACACCGGGCGGCGGACTACAGGTGGCGGCACTTGGCACGGTCGCGCCGCCCGGCGCCGGCTTGATCACGCTCGGCAATGGCGACATCAACATCTTCGCCCGCGACAGCGTCACCGTGAACCGCTCGCGCATCCTCACCTTCGCCGGCGGCGATGAGGTGATCTGGTCGACGCTCGGCGACATCGATGCCGGCCGTGGTGCCAAGACCACGCGTGTGCCGTCGGCGCCGGAAATCGTCACCGATGCCGACGCCGTTACGAAAGTCATGGAAAGGGCTGACATTTCCGGCAGCGGCATCGGCACCATCATCGGTTTCACTGGTGTCGAGCCCGGCGACGTCTCGCTGATCGCTCCGGTCGGCACGGTGGATGCGGGCGACGCCGGAATCCGGGTCAGCGGCGACCTCACCGTGGCGGCGATGTATGTGCTCAACACCGACAACATCAAGGTCGGTGGTGAGACCAAGGGCGTGCCGAAGGTGCAGGCCCCGGCCGTCAATCTGACGGTCGAAACCAAGGACAAGGCGGCGGCCGACGCGGTCAAGGACGCGACGCAGCAGCCTGCGAATGAGCGGCCGTCGATCATCATCGTCGAGCTGCTCGGCTTTGGCGGCGAGAGCGATCAGGAAACGCCGCGACGCGATGAACAGCCGCGTCAGGAGGAAGAACGTGGCAGGAAGGAGCGGCGCAGTTACAACTACGATCAGACAAGTCCGGTTCAAGTATTGGGGGCCGGTGCGCTGTCGGATATGCAGACCGAGGCTCTGATCTACGAAAAGAAAAAGCAGGTGCGCTGACCCCAAATGTGGCCGATATCACCAGCGACTCTCCCGGTATCGTTGACCCGCGGCTGGGGCTTCGGCCGCGGAGTCTGATCACATGCCGCTGACTGAGCGCAGCGATCAATCTCTTGAGAAGCTGAACTCAGGCAGGGTCATAGACCCGACGACCTTCCGCGCTTGGTTCGAGATCCAGGACGCTACCGACAGATCTCTTGCGATCCTCGGACGGATTGCTCCCAAACGTGGATTTGTACGCCTTGCTGAGATGGGATCCGTCGACAAATCCGGTTTCCGCAGCGATGGCGGCAAGCGTCATCTCGGTCTTCATCATCCAGCGTGCATGCTTCAACCGCAAGCGCAAATAGGCGTTCTGAGGAGACTGGCCCGTCTCGTCCTTGAACAGCCGCTCGAGTTGACGCGTGCTGAGGCGGACCTTGGCCGCCAGCCGGGCAATGGAAAGGGGAGACGACAGGTTCTGCTCCATGATCAACAGGGCGCGCGAGATCCGACTATCATTGCCGACGAACTCCGTAGGCGGAGCCGATTGAGCCGATGAGCCGGGTCGCATCCGGTCGATCTGCATGATGTGAAGCGCTTTCTGCGCGTTGGACAAGCCAAGGCGCAATTCCACTATATTTGCCGCAAGGTAGGCGGCGCCGATCCCACCCGAGCACGTGATGCGCCGGCCATCGACAACGAACAATTGGTCCGCAATCGGCAACGTGTCGCCGAACTCCTCCAGGAAGTCGCGATAGTGGTACCAACTGATACAGCACTTCTTCTGGCGCAGGAGGCCCAGGCGCCAGAGAATGAAGCTGCCGGTGCAGACACCGACGATCGCCGCGCTTGAGTCGGCCGCCGTCAAAAGATATTTGCCGGTGCGCTCGTCTATCTGTGGGCCGTCGTGAAGCAGGCCCCCGACCACAACGATGTAGTCGAGCTCGGACGGGTCGATGAATTTGGAGGTGGGCGTGACCAGCACCCCGCTGCTGGACCTGATGGGATCGCCGCCCGCGGACATGATGTGCCATTGGCATCGGATTGGACGACTGTTGTCCCCGTCGTCGGCCGCCAATCGCACGACGTCCAGGAAGTTCGAGAACGCCGTCAGCGTGAAGTTGTTCGACAATATAAAGCCGACGCGAAGCGGTCGTATCGTCCTCTCCATCCTTGCCTCCGTGCGTGTCCGCGCGAGGGCCGGGGCTTCGGCCTTGTCGTGGAACCGCATCTCCCCAATCTCGCGATCGGGGCGTCATATTGCGGGTATTACGAAAGCAAAAACAAGACCATTCGGGAGGCCGCGAGCCCGGACTCTGCGCCAGCGACCAACCAAGCGGGGCGAGGCCGCAGCAGATCGATCGCTCAGGTCGGGCCGCTGTCGTCCTCCAGATCGAGGTAGGAAGGATCGCGGCCCGTAACGGCCAGGAACTTCTCGAGCGACTCCCGTGACAACGACGTCGTCCTCTGGTTGCTGAGGGGATGGCAATTGATCGTCGCCACGCCGGCCAATCGTTGGTCCAGTACGACCCTGACTTTTCGTTCCTTGTCGTTGACAACCGCCAGCACCGAGACGGCGCCGGGTTGGATGCCGAGCAACTCCAGCAGCGCATCGGCCGATCCGAACGATAGGCCTCCTTTCGCTCCGATCTTTCGAGCCAACTGCTTGAGATTGATGGCTGCGTCCTCGTCGGTCACGAAAAGAAAGTAGTTCTTCTTGCCGTCGCGCAGGAACATGTTCTTGGTATGCAAGCCGGGAATATCGCCGCGAAGGCTCTTCGACTCCTCGACGGTGTGCACCGGCGGGTGTTGGAAAGTGCGCGCCTCGATGCCGTTGCTCTCGAGATAGGCCAGAAGTTCGTCGCTTTGGTTCATGCTGCTGCCCATAGATCGCCTTCCTCTAGCCGCTGCTCATGCCAACCGCAACGGCAGCTTGATGTGTGAGGCATTGCCGCCACCACGAAGTACCTCGATCCGCAGTGGGCCCGTCGCGGGGATGCGCTGGAAATGGTCCGCATCGGCGCCCGTGAGAGACAATCTGATCCTGCTCCCCGCCAGAAAGGTCCAGGCGACCGGAAGCAGCGAAAGGCGAAACAGATGCGGTTGACCCGGCACCAACTCTCGCGCCTGATCTCGCCTACAACCGTGGAATATGCCAGGCGTCTGATAATTGCGCGGCATGGGACTTTCCGCCCGATGGAGCGCACGAAGGCACCCTTCGGTGACGTAGAGGGATTGCCCATCGTGGAGTATCTCGGAGAGATAGGCGTGGACGGCGAAGTCACGCGCCGGAGCCGAGATCCAGAGATTGACCAGGCAATGGCCGCTCAGTTCGGCGCTGTGAGGCAATTCGGAACTCGTGTAGTTCAGCATGGAGCGGTCGCGGCCATCCCAGTCCGTGTAGTACTGGCGACTGTCGATCGCCGCGATCCGCTCGTATCGCGTCTGTCTGCCTGTTCCCGCACCAAAGTCGATCTCGTGGGAGTCGGTCGCCGCTTTGCCTGCCGCATCCTCGAGCTTTCCGTCGAGCGCCAGAAATAGCGTTTTCGATGCGTCGAACGGCGGCCAGGTATCAGCGCCGCGCCACTTCTCGTCATGTACGGAGAAATAGTGCACCGGCTTCTCCGAGCGGAGGCCGGTCTCATGTCCGGCGAGGTGCTCGTCGAAGAACCTCAAGACCTCAGCGAGAATGTCGAATTCCGGGAGTTCGTCCGCGCGCCACCGTGAGCAATTGATGCGCGCGCCATGATCCCAAGGGCCGAGGAGAAGGTACTTGTTTTCGTTCGGCAAGGTGAGAAACCGGCTGATCGCTCCGTTCGCGTAACCGGCGCCGTCCATCCAGCCGGAGACGGAATAGACTGCCACATCTCGCCTGATACCCTCGCAATAGCTCGCAGGGCTGATGGCATCGGACGAGTGCCCACCGAATTGGGAAAGGGGTTCGCTCCTGTATTCCATGGCGCGCATCAGCTCCGGCATGCGGAAATTGCCGGAGTGTGCGTCGATCGCCGCTCTGCAATCGGAGCCATCCGGATCGTCATCGACCGGATGCGGTCCCCTGAAGGCGGGATTGGAGTAGTAGACAAATTCCCTGAGCAGATCGCGCTTATCCTGGTCGAGGCCGGCCATCAGGCGATCGTAGACCTCGGCGAGATTGGTCAGAAGTATCCCGCCCGGGTAATAGTTATCCAGATAGGTGTCCCAAACGGAGAACAGCGGGGCGATCGCCTTGACAGCAGGATGCGATGTGGAGGCAAGGAAATCGCTCGCTGCTCCGAGATAGGATATGCCGGTCGCACCGATCGCGCCGTTCGCCCAGGATTGTTGGACAATCCATTGGGCCACTTCGTAAGCGTCGTCGCGCTCGCGGGGAGACCTGAAAATGTCGCGCGTACCAAAGCTCGCTCCCGTACCTCTGATGTCGACGACGACAAGCGCATGTCCTCGCGGGACGAAAGTATCGCGGTATTTGGCGACGTTCGGCGACGACTCCACATTTTCGGCTGACGGATCGACCGCGAAGCGCCGGTAGTACGGTGTCTGAATCAGGATGGTCGGCCAGCGCCCGCCTTCTTCCGTCGCGTCGGGAAGATACACATCGACGGCCAGCCTGCAGCCATCCTTCATTTTCAGGTAGATCGATTTCGGCTGAGTTACCTTGTGGGTCGCGGGCCTGCCGCGGATGTACCGGCTCGGCGATACCATCCAGGCATCTCCGCGCATGTCGTTGTCGGCCATCTGAAAATCCGTAAATTCGGGGTTCTGCCGCCTCGCGACGAGCGGCTCGGCAAGGAGCCGATCATCATGGCTGCGCGTCCATAGGCAAGATGCGAGGCCGTACGTGTCGCGTCGTTACGCGGACGATGTCGCAAGCTTCCAACCGCGAAGGGATGCGAAAGTGCACATTGGTTCACGGTTCGAACAAACGCGCCGCTCGGGTCATCCACGAGCCGACCACACAGTCAGGGGGAAATTCAAATGGGAGATATCACGGTCTATCGGGCGCGGAAAGTCATCACGATGGATCCGGGTCGTCCTTTCGCCCAATGCGTGGCGGTCAGGGATGGTCGCGTCCTGTCAACCGGTACCATCGAGACCATGCAGCCCTGGCTGAAACGGTACCCCTACAAGATCGACGACACCTTCGCGGACAAGGTCATCCTGCCGGGATTCATCGACCCCCACACGCACTTCGCGTTCTCGGCCGGCTATCTCGCGATGCACTACATCGGCCCGATCGACTCGCCGGGACCCCACGGCATCAACAAGGGACTGCCCACCCGCGCGGAAGTTGTCGCCAAGCTTCGCGAAGCCGCCAATGCCGACCCTGATCCGAATGCGCCGCTGATTGCCTGGGGATTGGACCCCGCATCGCAGGGCGGACATCTGCATCGCGATGAGCTCGATGCCATCTCCCTTAAGCGGCCGATGTGGGTGATCTCTTACGCTCCGCATTTCATCTACCTGAACAGCGCGGCGCTGGAACGGGCCAAGGTTCCAGACAACACGAACGTGCACGGCGTGATGCGGTATCCGGACGGCAGGTTGAACGGACAGTTCGTCGAACTGGAGGCGGGACGCCTGGCGCTCGGCGCGATGCGCGAAGCGATCGCAGAGCGCGGCGGCGTCGATGGCCTGAGGAGAATGGGTGACATCGCGCGGAAAGCCGGCGTCACCACGACCGCCGAAATGATCTTCGGCAAGGGAAACTTCGAGAACGAATGGGCGCTTCATTCGAAAGTGGTTCCGGACGAGAGCTTTCCGTTACGCATGGGTCTTGTTTCGCTCGAACTTGCACTCCACGCCGATCACGGCAGCAAGGGCGCGGATTTTCTTCTCGACGCGATGAAAAGGAGCGGCGACAAGCTTTTCTTTCATGGCGTGAAGTTTCTGTCCGACGGGTCGTTTCCCGCGATGTCCCTGCGGCTGAACTTTCCCGGCTATCTCGACGGAAGCAACGGTCTGCGCAACGATGTCCCGTGGGACGAACTCCACGAGCGAATGCTTCCCTATTGGAAGGCGGGTATCCAGATCCACTGTCACGCAAACGGTGACGAAGCGGTGGACGCTTCGCTGAATGCGCTGGCCAGGCTTCAGAAAGTGCAGCCGCAATTTGATCATCGCTTCACGCTGGAGCACTACTGCATCAGCACGCCCGACCAGGCCCGCCGGCTCAAGACGCTCGGCGGTGTCGCCAGCGTGAACAATTATTTCGTGCACTATCGCAGCCAGCTCCACGCCGAAGAGGGCTTCGGGCCGGATCGTTCCGAAGCGGTGGCGAGACTAGGATCCCTTGAGCGCGAAGGCGTGATCTTCGCGCTGCATTCCGACTATTCGCTGGTCCTGGTTCCGCTCCATCCGTTGACCGCCGCCTGGGTCGCGGTCAACCGCATCGCTCTGGACGGAAAAACGGTGTTGGCTCCGGGCGAGCGGATCGGTGTCGAGCGCGCGTTGCGTGCAATCACGATCGATGCGGCTTACGTGCTGGGCGCAGAACAGCGACTGGGGAGTCTGGAGCCCGGGAAATTCGCCGATTTTGCCATCCTCGAAGCTGATCCATTTGAGGTCGATCCCGTCGATCTCAAGGACATCAGGATCTGGGGCACGGTCCTCGGCGGCAAGCCGCAACCTGCATGACCGCCGGATCCCACGATCGAGCCGACGACATTATCGTGCCCGTCAGTCCGGCCGCCGGCAAAGAGACTCTGGCCATGTTGATGGGCATCTTTGAGGCCGCGAGGGTCGTCCCCCGCGCGGTTGCCACGGTATCGCTGCCGCTGACGATCGTCAGCGGCTTCCTGGGATCCGGAAAGACGACCCTGGTGAACCGTCTCCTTTCCGAGCCCGGCGGCAGGAGGATCGCCGTACTCGTCAATGATTTTGCGGCCGTAAACATCGACGAGGAACTGATCCGCTTTCAAAGCGAGGATACGATCGGCCTGACAAACGGTTGCGCGTGCTGTTCGATCAACGGCGATCTGGTCAACGCGATTCAGCGGCTGATCGAGCGAAAAGAACCTCCCGACGCCATCGTTCTCGAAGCGAGCGGGCTTGCGGATCCGCGCGGCATCGCGCAGGTGGCATTGGCCAATCCTGCGATACGGCTCGACGCCATCCTCACATTGGTGGATTGCGAAACATTCCCCGAGCGCATCAGGGATGAGAGAACCCGGCCGACGATGCTGGCGCAGTTGTCTGCGGCCGATATCATCGTAATGAGCAAATCCGACCTCATCGAGGATCGCCGGGACGCGATCAAGGGCCTGATCGAATTATCGGCTTCGGGCCGCACCATCCTCGAGGCGATGCACGGCAACATTCCTGCGGACATCGTGCTGGGCGTAAACGCCAGCCCCTCGTCCGCGTTCCGATGCTCTGCCGCTGACCATCACACCTCATTCGCATCAACGACGCGAAGCTGGTCGACACCGATACAAAGAGACGTGATCATGCGGGCGTTGCGCGAGCTTCCGCAGAATATCATACGGGCAAAAGGTCTCTTCTGCTTCAAGGACGACGAACGTCGAAGATTCGTCTATCAGCGAGTCGGCAAGCGCGAGAGTCTCGAGGCGGCGCCGGAGCTGTCGTGGATTGCCCAGCATGGCTCAAGGCTTGTCCTCATCGGCTTTTCCGACCAGTGGGATGAAGCGGAGGTGTCCCGGCTCATACCATGACCGGGCTCCGGCTATGCACTTCGGCCTGGTGAGGTGCCCCGGTCGCTACCGTCTGGGCCGAAAGTCAGGCGCCTCTGGCGACGTCAGCCGTCGGGATGTCGCTTTCATCCAACAAGCACGGCGAGCGGATGCTGGCGAGATCGTATCGGCAGGCGATAATAAATCGCAGTCATTCTGGCACGGGTACCCATGAGACGATTCTCTGCAATTTCCTTGTTTCGCGAAGCTCTCGGGGGACACGAGAAGTGGCCACGGCAGTGGCGTTCGCCCGAGCCGAAACCTGCCTACGACGTCGTGATCGTCGGAGGCGGCGGGCATGGCTTGGCGACGGCGTTCTACCTGGCTGAACGATACGGAATAACTGACGTCGCCGTGGTGGAGAAGGGATGGATCGGCGGCGGCAACACCGGTCGCAACACGACGATCATCCGATCGAACTATCTCTTTGACGAGAGCGCCAGGTTCTACGAGCATGCCTTGAAGCTTTGGGAAGGGCTCTCGCAGCAACTGAACTACAATGTGATGTACTCCCCGCGGGGCGTGCTGATGCTCGCCCACAACATTCACGACGTCCAGAGCTTCAAGCGGCACGTCCATGCCAACAGGCTCAACGGCATCGACAATGAATGGCTGTCGCCACAGGAGTGCAAGGAGTTCTGTCCTCCGCTGAATGTCGGCGGTGCCATGCGCTATCCCATCCTTGGCGGTGCTTTGCAGCGGCGGGGCGGTACGGCCCGACACGATGCGGTCGCGTGGGGATACGCAAGGGCCGCGGACGCGCGTGGCGTTGACATCCTGGAAAACTGCGAGGTCCTCGGCATCCGCCGCGCGATATCGGGCCGGGTAGAAGGACTCGAAACGTCGAGGGGCTTCATTCGGGCCGGCAAGGTCGGAGTCGTCGCGGCCGGCAATACCAGCGTCGTCATGAACATGGCCGGGGTAAGGTTGCCGCTGGAGAGTTTTCCGCTCCAGGCCCTGGTCTCGGAGCCCGTCAAGCCCGCCTTTCCCTGCGTGGTGATGTCAAACACCATCCACGCCTACATCTCGCAATCCGACAAGGGAGAGATGGTCATCGGTGCCGGCACGGATGCTTACACATCCTATTCACAGCGGGGCGCCCTGCATATCGCCAGCCACACGCTCGATGCCATTTGCGAGCTTGTGCCGATGTTCAGAAGACTGCGGATGTTGCGCAACTGGGGTGGCATCGTCGACGTGACCCCCGATCGATCCCCGATCGTGGCGAAGACGCCGGTGCCCGGGCTCTATCTTAATTGCGGTTGGGGCACCGGAGGCTTCAAAGCGACGCCGGGCTCAGGTGACCTGTTCGCCTGGACGATCGCAAAGGACGATCCTCATCCGATCAACGCGCCCTTCACGATCGAGCGCTTTCGCGATGGCGTGATGATCGACGAAGCCGCTGCTGCGGCCGTGGCCCACTAGTCTTGGAAATTCAGTCACATGCTTCTCATCAAGTGCCCCTTCTGCGGCCCGCGGCCAGAACTCGAGTTCTCCTATGGAGGACAGGCGCATATCGCGCGCCCGAAGGATCCGGCGTCTCTCGATGACGAGGCGTGGGCGGAATACCTGTACATAAGAAGCAATTCGAAAGGACTGCACGCGGAACGCTGGAGGCATATTCACGGCTGCGCGCGTTTCTTCAACGTGCAGCGGAATACGGTCTCCGACGCGATTGTGTCGACCTACAAGATTGGCGAGGAGCCTCCCAAGCCGGTCGAACCGGGGCTGGAAGAGCGGTCCAGCAGGAGCGGAGCGGCGCTATGAGATACCGGCTCCCCGCGGGCGGCCGCATCGATCGCGACAAGCCCATGTCGTTCCACTTCGACGGAAAGAAATATTCCGGGTTCGCAGGCGACACGCTCGCTTCGGCACTTATCGCCAACGGCGTCCATCTCGTCGGCAGATCGTTCAAGTACCATCGTCCTCGCGGCATCATGTCCGCCGGCGCGGATGAGCCGAACGCGCTCGTGGGTGTGGGCAACGAGGAATCGCGCTATACGCCGAACCTTCGCGCAACGCAGGTCGAGCTCTACGACGGCCTCGTGGCCGAGAGCCAGAACCGTTGGCCATCCCTGTCGCTGGACTTCAGCGGCGCAAACGACCTGTTCTCGCGATTTCTCCCGGCGGGCTTCTACTACAAGACCTTCATGTGGCCGGCGTCGGCGTGGAAGAAGCTGTACGAGCCGATGATCCGGCGCGCCGCCGGGCTGGGGCGCGCCCCGAACGCGGCCGACGCCGACCGTTATACGCAAGTGTACGGGCATTGCGATGTCCTGGTCGTCGGGGCGGGGCCAGCCGGGCTTGCGGCCGCCCTGGCGGCGGCGCGATCGGGAGTGAGGGTCTTCGTCTGCGACGAGCAGGACCAGATGGGAGGCTCGCTGCTGTCGGAGCGGGAAGCAACCATCGACGGGCAGGCGGCCGCTGATTGGCTGGAGCAGACTATCCAGGAATTGAAGTCGCGAACGAACGTGGTCCTGTTGCCGCGGACCACCGCGTTCGGTTGGTATCCGCACAATTTCCTTGGGCTATGTGAGCGCGTCACGGACCATTTGGGACCGGCAATCACAAAGCAACCGCGGGAGCGGATGTGGCAGGTACGGGCTAGGGAAGTGGTTCTCGCGACGGGTGCGATCGAAAGGCCGATGGTGTTTCCAGGCAATGATCGCCCCGGAATCATGATGGCTGAGGCGGCGCGAACCTATGCCAATCGCTATGGGGCGTTGCCCGGCACCAGGGCAGTCGTCTTCACCGCTTGTGACAGCGCTTATCGTGCGGCACTCGAGCTGAAGAGCGCCGGGATAGAGATCACCGCGATAGCGGACGTGAGATCAAATCCGAACGGGCGGTGGATCGAGCGGGCGCGAGCGGCCGGCATAGACGTGCGTCCCTCCACTGTAGTTACCGGCACTTACGGCCGTCTGCACATCTCGCATGTCGATGTGGCCAGGATCTCGGGAGGAAGCGCAGGGCATCCCGAAACCTTCGCGTGCGACCTTCTGCTGATGTCGGCGGGCTTCACGCCGAGTGTGCACCTGTTCTCGCAGTCGCGCGGCAAGCTCGTCTACGACGAGGATCTGAAGGCATATCTGCCGGGTGAATCGGTCGAGCGCGAGCGTTCCGTGGGAGGTTGTCGAGGCGTGTTCGACCTCAGCACATCTCTCGCCGACGGGTTCGCGGGAGGACTCAGCGCGGCAAAAGCGGCGGGAGGGACTGTGGCGGCCGAGCACAAATTTTCGGTTTTCGCCCAATCGTTGGGGAGAGACGGTTTCGTTGGCGCGCCGCCGAGCGGCGGCGGATCGCGTCGAACACGGGCCTGGGTCGACTTCCAGAACGACGTCACCGCAAAGGACATTGAACTTGCGACGCGCGAAGGCTTTCGCTCCATCGAGCACGT
This sequence comes from Bradyrhizobium sp. Arg237L, assembly GCF_029990105.1. Lineage (NCBI taxonomy): Bacteria > Pseudomonadati > Pseudomonadota > Alphaproteobacteria > Hyphomicrobiales > Nitrobacteraceae > Bradyrhizobium > Bradyrhizobium sp. Arg237L. Next base: position 25,160 of record NZ_JAQMIL010000037.1, read on the forward strand.
CAAGCGCTACACGACGACGGGTATGGCGACCGACCAGGGCAAGACGTCCAACATGAACGCGTTGGGTATCGTCTCGCAGACTCTGGCGCTGCCCGTCTCCAAGGTCGGCCTGACGACCTTCCGTCCGCCATATACGCCGACAACCTTCGGCGCATTTGCCGGTCAGTCGAGAGGAGAGCTGTTCGATCCGGTTCGGAAGACGTCGATCCACGAATGGGCACGCGAGAACGGCGCCGTCTTCGAGGACGTGAGCCTTTGGAAACGGGCCCATTACTTCCCGCGGCCGGGCGAGGACATACACGCGGCGGTCAGACGCGAATGCAAGGCTACGCGGGAATCTGTCGGCATTTTCGATGCCAGCACGCTCGGCAAGATTGAGGTCGTCGGCAAGGACGCCGCCGAGTTCATGAACCGGATGTACACCAATGCGTGGACGAAGCTCGAGCCCGGACGTCTACGCTATGGAGTCATGCTGCGCGAGGACGGCTTCATCATGGACGACGGAGTGGTCGGGCGGATGTCACTCGACCGATTCCACGTCACAACAACGACAGGTGGCGCAGCCCGCGTACTCGCCCTCATGGAAGATTACCTGCAGACGGAGTGGTCGGATCTTGACGTCTGGTTGACGTCGACAACGGAGCAATGGGCAGTCATCGCCGTCCAGGGACCGAATGCACGCAAGGTGCTCGAGCCGCTTGTCCAAGGCATCGACATCTCCCAACAGGCGATGCCGCACATGAGCGTGCAGGAGGGACGTATCTGTGGGGTGCCGACGCGGCTTTTCAGGGTCTCCTTCACCGGCGAACTGGGCTTTGAGGTCAACGTCCCCATGGGATACGGGCGCGGTGTGTGGGAGGCGATCTGCGCCGCGGGACGTGAGTTCGGCATCACGCCCTACGGCACCGAAACGATGCACGTTCTTCGGGCCGAGAAGGGATACATCATCGTTGGCCAGGAGACCGACGGCACTGTGACCCCCGACGACCTGGGGGTCGCCTGGGCGATCGGAAAAGCCAAGAAGGACTTCGTTGGCAAACGTTCGCTGGCGCGGCGCGCCATGAGCCGAAGCGATCGAAAGCAATTGGTCGGGCTGCTCACCGTGGATCCGAAGATCGTATTGGAGGAAGGGGCGCAGGTCGTCGCCGACCCGTCCGAACCTGTCCCCATGACGATGATCGGTCACGTAACGTCATCGTATTGGAGCGCCGCGCTCGATCGTTCGATCGCTCTTGCCTTGGTGCAAGGAGGCCGGGCGCGGATCGGCTCACGTCTGAGCGTTCCGATGCCAAGCGGGCCTCTCACGGTCGAAGTGGTCCAGCCGATTTTCTACGATCCGGAAGGGAAGCGTCTCGATGGTTGAGGCAACGATCGTCAGGGTGAACTCGCTGGCGGCCGTCAGCCGCGACAGCGCAAATTCTCCGCAGGCTTGCTTAGCGGTGCTGCCTGACGCTGCGAAATTAGTGTTTCGCGGACGTCCCCCGTCGGTTGGCGCCGCCGCAGAGGCATTCGGCGTCGAGTTGCCCCAAACCGCCAATCGTTTCAGCGAGGCGGGGCCGCGCAAGGCCTATTGGTTGGGCCCGGACGAGTGGCTGCTGGAAGCGATCGGGCAGGATTCTTCGGAACTCTTCTCAGCGATGGCCGAAAGGCTCGCCTCCCATTCCTGCTCTCTCGTCGACGTCAGTCATCGATCCGACTCCATGGAAATGAGGGGACCGATGAGCGAGTACGTGCTCAACCACGGCTGCCCGCTCGATCTTTCGGAACGAGCGTTCCCGATCGGGATGTGCACGCGCACCATTCTCGGCAAGTCGCCGATTATACTCTCCCGAACGGAGCCTGAAGTGTTTCACCTGGATGTTTGGCGCTCGTTCTCGCCTTACGTCTGGTTGCTTCTGGATGACGCCCGCCGGGAATTCCTCGACGATGAGTCTGCCAGGTCGCCCACGTGATTTCATGATCGGGACGTTCGAGCTCTTCAAGATCGGTATCGGCCCATCGTCGTCCCATACGGTCGGCCCGATGAAGGCGGCGGCCCGCTTTGCCGAGAGCGTAGAGCTTGCTGGTCTGCTGCCACGCGTGGCGCGGGTGCGGGTCGACCTGTTCGGATCGCTCGCCTGGACCGGCAAAGGACACGGCACGGACAAAGCCGTCATTCTCGGCCTTGCCGGCCAGCTTCCTGATACGGTCGATCCCGATGATGCCGACAGGATCGCCGCGTCGGCCAGGCAGGGCAGGGTACTCCATTTCGCAGGCAAGTATCGGATCGCGTTCGATCCCGAGGCGGACATCGTGTTCGACGGCATCACCCCTCCGGTCCATCATCCGAACACGCTGGCGCTTACGGTCTTCGATTCAGCCGGGGAGCGGCTCCTTGAGCAGCGATGGTGCTCGGTCGGAGGCGGCTTCGTCGTTCCGGAAGCCGAGGTGGGAAAACCATCACCTATCTCGTCGACGCCGGTGCCCTATCCCTTCCGCTCGGGCCGTGACCTCCTCACGATGGGAGCTTCGTCCGGCCTCTCCATTGCCGAGATGGTTCTGGGCAACGAGACCTCGCGGCTGCCGCGCGAGGAGGTCGAGAGCAATCTCGATCGCATCGTCGCGGTCATGATGGCTTGCATAGACCGCGGCATGGTGACGGAGGGAGAGCTCCCCGGCGGTCTCGAGGTGCGGAGGCGGGCGCCTGCGCTCCATCGGAGGCTCCTCTTGGCATCGGGAGCGAACAATCGCGCGCAGCATGCCGTGATGGATTGGGTCAGCCTGTACGCGATCGCCGTCAACGAGGAGAACGCCGCCGGAAGCCGCGTCGTCACCGCGCCGACCAACGGCGCCGCCGGCATCATTCCGGCCACGCTGCGTTACTTCCGCGATCATTGTCACGACGCCGATGCGGAAGGGCTGCGCCGCTTTCTTCTGACCGCTTCCGCGATCGGAGCCCTGTTCAAGATGAACGCATCCATCTCCGGCGCGGAGGTCGGATGTCAGGGGGAAGTCGGCGTCGCCTGCTCGATGGCGGCCGCGGGATTGGCGGCCGTTCTCGGCGGCACCAACGCGCAGATCGAGAATGCAGCCGAAATCGGCATGGAGCACCATCTCGGCATGACCTGCGATCCGATCGGTGGTCTGGTGCAGATCCCCTGCATCGAGCGAAACGCGTTCGGGGCCATCAAGGCCATCAGCGCTGCCTCGCTGGCGCTCCAGGGCGACGGGACACACGTGGTGTCGCTCGACAAGGTCATCGCGACGATGCGCGAGACTGGCCGGGATATGCAATCCAAATACAAGGAGACCTCGCTCGGAGGACTCGCGGTGAATCTGGCGGAATGCTGAAGGAAACACACATGGGACAGGTTGCGTCGAACAAGTTCTTCACCACCGACATCTCGATTCTGGATCCCGAGATAGCCTCGGCTATAGCGGACGAGCTGAGGCGACAGCAGGAAGAGATAGAGCTGATCGCTTCCGAGAACATCGTGTCGCGCGCGGTTCTGCAGGCGCAAGGCTCGGTTCTGACGAACAAGTACGCGGAAGGCTATCCGGGACGACGCTACTACGGCGGATGCGCGCATGTCGACGTGGCGGAGGAGGTCGCGAGGGAGCGCGCGAAGAAACTCTTTGGCTGCGCCTTCGCGAACGTGCAACCGAATTCGGGCAGTCAGGCCAACCAGGGCGCCTTCATGGCTCTCATGAAGCCGGGCGATACTTTCATGGGACTGGACCTGGCCGCAGGGGGCCATCTTACCCACGGCGCGAAGCCGAACATGTCAGGCAAATGGTTCAATGCGGTGAGATACGGCGTGCGTCCGGATGATCACCGGATCGACATGGACGCGCTGGAGCGCCTCGCACGGGATCATAAGCCGAAGGTCATCGTTGCAGGCGGGTCGGCTTACTCGCGCTTCTGGGACTTCGCGGAATTCCGTCGGATCGCTGATACAGTCGGCGCATATCTCATGGTCGACATGGCGCATTTCGCCGGCTTGGTTGCCGGTGGCGTGCATCCGTCACCCATCCCTCATGCGCATGTCGTAACCTCGACGACCCACAAGACGCTGCGCGGTCCTCGCGGGGGTCTGATCCTGTGCAACGACGCGGAGTTGGCAAAGAAGATCGACTCGTCGATCTTTCCGGGGCTTCAAGGCGGGCCGCTGATGCATGTGATCGCCGCCAAGGCGGTTGCGTTCGGCGAAGCACTGACGCCGGAGTTCCGCCGATACGCAAACGAAGTCGTCGGCAACGCCAAAACGTTGGTGAACACCCTGATGGAACGGGGATATTCCGTTGTTTCTGACGGGACCGACAATCATCTGTTTCTGGTCGATCTGCGTTCCAAGAACCTCAACGGCAAGACGGCTGAAGCCGCGCTCGGGCGCGCTAACATCACCTGCAACAAAAACGGGATACCTTTCGACCCCGAGAAGCCGACCGTTACCTCGGGAATTCGGCTGGGAACTGCGGCAACGACATCGCGGGGGTTCGGTGAAAGAGAATTTCAGACGGTGGGCAATCTGATCGCGGACGTATTGGACGCCGTGTCGCTCGCGAATACCGGCGCGGCGCCGGCCGTCGAGCAGCGCGTGAGAGGGCAGGTCGCCGAGCTCACGAAGGCGTTCCCCATCTATCCGCTCGCTTGAAGTGACGCGTTGTCCGGCACCTTCGCGATCGGTGGATCCCGACGGAATTTTCGTCCGCGGATTGCTGGTCAACTCGCCCGTCGATCTCATCGACCGGACGACGATGCGATCCCTGGAGGTTGATTTGGACTTGTCGATTGATCTAAGCAGGGCCGCTTCGAGTGACAACCTGGCGGATACCGCGAACTACTCGGATCTCGTCCGCGAGATTTCGCGCGCCTTCGCGTCGTCCGATCACGCCTCCCTCGCTGAGGCAGCGGCATCCGCTGCGGAGGCGGTCCTTGCGGCCGCCGCCAATGCCGATGGAGTGAAGCTGACCGTGCGCGATCCTCGTGTGACGTTTGGGACGGCCGTTGGCAGGATCGGTGTGTCGGTGGAGCGGAGCAGGCGCGGAACCGTCGAAGTTGCGCCACATGATGATGCGGCCAACATGCGTCTTTCCGCGAAGCGAGGATGGGCCTGAAGCAACGAGAGGCGAAAATGTCGAGCAATTTGGCACTGGGAAATTTCCGGCTCAGCTACGGCCCCGATGCCGGCGAGGGCGCGTTCACGACGAGGCCGGAAATCGTCGGCGCGTTCGGGGTGGTCGCTTCGACTCATTGGCTGGGAACCGCCGCAGGCATGCGCATCCTCGAAAAGGGAGGCAATGCCTTCGACGCCGCCGTGGCCATCGGCTTCGCGCTCCAAGTCGTCGAGCCGCATCTCAACGGCTTCGGCGGTGAGGTCCCGATCATCTTCCATGACGCGAAATCGGGACGGGCGCGCGTGCTGTGCGGGCAAGGAGTCGCGCCGGCGGGCGCCACGATTGAGGCGTTCGCCGGGCTGGGTCTCGACATCATTCCTGGAAGCGGGTTTCTTCCCGCGTGCGTTCCCGGCTCGTTCGGCGCCTGGATGAGGCTGCTCCAGGACTACGGGACAATGGGCGTGGGCGACGTTCTGGAATCCGCCATCACCTACGCTCGCGACGGTTACGTGATGCTTCCCAGGATTGCCGCGGCGATTCAAACGGTCGCTCCCCTTTTCCGGGAGGAATGGCCGACATCGGCGAGCGTCTATCTGAAAGATGGCCTGCCGGCGCCAGGCTCTCTATTTGCGAATCCGGACCTTGCATCGACGTATGAGAGAATCGTCCGGGTCGCCGAGGAAACGCGCGGGACGAGAGAACAGAAGATAGAAGCCGCCCGCAAGGCGTTCTACCAGGGGTTTGTCGCCGACGCGATCGAGCGGTTCGTCCGGACGCCCGTGATGGATACGTCGGGATCGCGGCATGCCGGACTCATCTCCGGACAGGATCTCTCGCTCTGGCAAGAGACGTACGAGGATCCGCTTTCCCTGAGCTATGGCGACTTTCAGGTGCTCAAGCCGGGACCGTGGACGCAGGGACCGGTGTTCCTCCAGCAGCTCGCCCTGCTCAAGGGATTCGATCTGTCCTCGATGGATCCCCTCGGCGCCGACTTCATTCACACCGTCACCGAGTGCTCCAAGCTCGCGTTCGCCGATCGCGAGAAGTATTACGGCGATCCGAATTTTGTCGATGTGCCGATGGCAAGGCTTCTGAATGAGGACTACGCGAGCGCGCGACGAGAGTTGGTGGGCAGCGCTGCCTCACTGGACTTCCGGCCGGGCTCGATCGAGGGCTTCGATCATGCCGTGCCCTATACCGTTGGCGACGCCGAGGACGGGAGCGCGGCGCTGGGCGCCGGTGAGCCGACGGTCGCCCGCTCCACGGCCGTTAGCGGAGAGCCCGCGATCAGCCGCCGCGGGGCCGTGCGTGGCGATACGGTCCATCTCGACGTGATCGATCGGCACGGCAATATCGTTTCGGCAACGCCGAGCGGAGGCTGGCTGCAAAGTTCGCCGGTGATCCCTGGACTCGGATTCGCGCTCGGGACGCGAGCGCAGATGTTCTGGCTCAAGCCGGGGCTTCCATCGTCGCTTGCCCCCGGCAAGCGGCCCAGGACAACACTTTCCGTTTCGCTGGTGTACAGGGACGCGGACCCATACGCGAGTTTCGGTACTCCGGGCGGCGATCAACAGGACCAGTGGAGCTCGGTCTTCTTTCTGCGCCACGTGCATCACAATCTCAATCTGCAGCGCGCGATCGACGCACCGATGTTTCACAACGACCACATGCCGAGCTCGTTTTTTCCGCGCCGCGCCAAACCCGGTTCATTGACCATGGAAAGTCGTTTTTCAATGGACGTGCAGAAGGAGCTTGCGGACAGGGGCCATCGCATCGAAATCGTCGACGGATGGTCGCTCGGAAGGCTTTCGGCGGTTTCCAAAAGAGGGAGGGTTCTGCGCGCGGCGGCGAACCCTCGCTATATGCAGGGTTACGCCTTTGGTCGTTAAGTAATACCGCGCGATCATCAGCCGATGGATGGGTGGCCTTGCTCGGCCAGCTCAATGAAGGCGCGGACCGTCTTGGACCTGTTCGTTCTTTTCCAGACCAGAAGCGTTTCCAGACAGAACCGTTGATCGTCGATCGGACGCAGATCGATGTTCTGACCGGCGAACCCGATCAAGCTCTTCGGATAGATCGTAACGCCGAGGCCGGCCGCGACCAGTCCGAGCAGCGCCATCGGATTCGACGCTTCCAGGCTGACGTTCATGCTCAGGCCTTCCGCCGAGAAGATGTCGCTCAGGCGCCAGCGATACGCTTCCCACTCGCCCATATCTCCGAGAATAAGATCCTGCCCGGCGAGATCGGCTGGACGTATCGTTGGTGCACGGGTCAACGCGTGATCCCGCGGCGCAACGAGATAAAGCGGCTCCACGCAAGCCACCAGGCTCTGGAAATCGGGATGGTCGAACGGCCCGATCATGTAGCCTACGTCGATCTCGTCATGTGCGAGCGCCAGCTTCTGACCCTGGGTACGCATGTAGCGCAGGTTCAGCGCGACATGCGGGTAGAGTCGTCTGTACCGAGAGACTGCCGAAGGCATCAGCGTCGTTGCCGCGAAAGACATGTAAGCCAATCTCAGCTCTCCGGTCTTGCCCTGCGCAACGAGACGAGCCGCGCCGACCGCCCGTTCGTAACCCCGCAACAGCTCGACATTTGTTTCGTAAAACGAGCGGCCCGCTGGCGTGAGCGAAACTTCTCGGGTGGTACGCTCGAACAGCTTGAATCCGAGCTGCTGTTCCAATCGCTGAATACGACGGGTCAGAGCCGACTGATCAATATTGAGGCGTTGGGCGCCGCGTCGGAAGCTGAGTTCCTCGGCAACCACCACAAAGGACTGCGTGAGTTCGATACCTTCGTCTCCGCACATTCGGCGCCTTCCCTACGGGCGAGTGAAGGATATCGATTGATGCAGGCCGTGCAACAACAATTGGTGAACGGTCACTTCCGCTCGCGCCGCCTTTCGTCATGATGGCCTCGATGGAGCCGTCGGTCAGGGCGGCCGGACAATGAGGAGATTGACCGTGCAGGACGTCGACAATCGTGAGCTCAATCGCATGTTGCAGCAGGCCTTCGATGCTTCGACGAAGATCTATCAGGAGCGCGGTTTCCAGCGTCGCATCGGATTCGGAACACGTCCGGCGCTGGTGAGCGTCGACCTCGCCAACGCCTGGACGCGCCCGGGCAATCCCTTCACTTGCGATCAGGAAGCGATGGACAACGAGATCATCCCGGGCATGCAGCGGCTCCTGAAGGCCTGCCGTGCGAACGGCCATCCGGTGATCCACGTGACCACGGCCTACGAGATCACCGACCGGAATGCACCGTTTACCGACATGGGCTTGTGGCACTGCAAAATACCGATCGAAGTCGTCAATCTCAACGATCCGGCGCTCTGGGCCATCGACGCGCGCATCGCTCCGGTCGAGGGGGAATATACGTTGCTGAAGAAACGGGCGAGCGCGTTTCATGGCACGGGCCTTGGGGGAATTCTGCGCGCTGCCGGCGTCGACACCATCCTGGTAACTGGCGTGACCGCGACGGCATGCGTCCGTACGACGATCTGCGATGGCTTGGCGGACGGTTTTCGCACCATTGCCGTTCGTGAGTGCATCGGCGACCGCGTACCCGGTGCGGTCGCCTGGAACCTCTACGACATCGACGCCAAGTTCGCTGACGTGCACAGCGTCGATGAATGCGTTGACTATTTGAACAGCATGGGATCGACGCGCATAGCGGCCGAGTAGCGCTCTCGTGGCGACGGCGAGATAGACAGAGTCTCGCCGTCGTTGGTCATGAACGGTTCGCAGCTACAGCGACTTGAACATCACAAGCGCATCGACATAGTCGCCAGAGGGCCGACGGAAGGCGAGTGGCAGGCGACCGACGTCCCGGAAGCCAAGAGAATGCCAGAGGCTGACGGCGCGCTCATTGCTGCTGACAACGAAATTGAATTGCATCGCGGAAAATCCCTGGCTCTTCGCCTGCAACAGGGAGTGTTCGCACATCCGCCGAGCGATGCCTTTTCCCTGCGCGCTCGGGTGCGTCATGTAGCCGCAATTGGCGACATGCGATCCGCCTCCGGCCTGATTGGCGCGAAGGTAGTAGGTGCCCAGCGCGATTCCGTCTTGCACCGCAATCAAGGTTTGACGATCTGTCCCCATCCAATAGCTGAGAGCGTCTGCCTCCGACATGTCCTTAGGGAGTGCATACGTCTCGCCGGCGCGAATGACGGGGCCGATGATCGACCAGATCGATGCGCTATCCTCACTTGTGGCAGGCCTTATCTTCAGCATGAGTGCTTGTTCCATGGGTATGTCGAGAGAGAGGATAGAGAGCCTCGCCGATGAAGCTCGGGACGAGCCAATTCTATTCTAATACAGAGAACGGCGATCCAAGTGCTCCGGTCCTCACATCAGGCGGCGCCGCGCCGTGACTTGCCGTGTTGTTGAGGCAATCGCAAACGTAGCTCAACCTGGGCATCACTTCTGAAGTGTAGAACTACGCCAGGTCGATGGCGATGCGATCGTGTGCCGTTTGCTTAGCCGATGGGCGGCCATCTGCATACTTGCTGCACATTGCTCGGGTCGTGCGACGCGACGCCCGTAGCGTCTTCCAACAGCTACAATTTTCATGTCGCATTCATACAAGCCCCGGCTGGCAGTGCACGTATACATTTTTGTGACTTTCGGAACGCGAAAGCAAGAGGGGACACGGGAGGGCACTTGCTGCTTTGGCAATGGCGCCAAAGGAGCGAGTGGCACAACGGAGGGACGCATGGGCTATCTGATCAACCGGCGCGGGTTTCTTGCGGGTGCAACGAGCGCGGTGGCGCTCACGTTAGGCGCGCGCGGTGTCCGTGCCGAAGGCGGCCAAATCATCGTCGCCAATTGGGGTGGGGACTGGAACGATCGCACGGTCCAGTTCTTCGAAGCACCCATTGTCGAGAAAGCCGGTTACACTGTTGTCCGCGACCTCGACGGGTTCGACCAACGCAGAACAAAGATCATTGCGAGCCGCAGGCTGCCGCGTGCGCCGATGGATGTCGCGCATATGGACGACGCGACTGCGTTTGAATTGGCCTCGCTAGAAGCGCTTGACGCGATCGATGAGCAGGCCGTCCCACGACTGAAAGATACCCTGCCCATCCTGCGAACGCCTACGTTCGTTCCCTGGCAATACAGCGCCTGGATCATCGGTTACAATCCCAAGAAATTGAAGGAGGCTCCCAAGAGCTTTGCCGATCTCTGGGACCCCAAATACAAGGGTATCGTCGGTTTGAGCGACGCCCACTGGTTTCACCACATCGAGTCCACGGCACTCAAGCTCGGAAAGTCCCTCGACAACATCAATATCGAGGCCGTGAAAGCCAGCATGATGGAATGGAAGAAAGCGGCCAGCCCGCGCATCTATCCGAACCATCTGCAGATCGAGCAGGCGCTCAAGAACGAAGAGATCCTCGTCGCCCCCGAATACAAGGCCCGAATCCTGCAATTCGCTTCGGAGGGTGTCGATGTGGTTTCCGCGTATCCGGCGGAGGGCGGCATCGGCATCATCTTCGGCCTGGTGATGCCGAAGAAGGGACCGAATCCTCAGGCGGCCAAAGTCTACTGCAATGCGTTGCTTGACCCGGACGGGCTCACGGCTCTGGTCCAGAAGTCATTCTATTCGCCATCAAACACCAAGTCGGTGTTGCCTGAAGCTGCCGCCAAGCAGATCGAATTCACTGAGCAAGAGAAGAAGGCGATCCATAACCGGCCCCATGCATTCTGGCTGAAGAACCGCAATGATCTGCTCGACTGGTGGAACAAAGAATTCAAGAGCTGAACGCGTCTAGATGACCACGCTAGTAGTCGCACGAGAGTCGAGCGGCATGCCTGCCGTCGCAAGACGCACCCGGTGGGCTGCCCCTTATGCCTTATCGGGACCGGCCTTCGTATTTGTCTCGCTACTGCTGATGCTTCCGCTTCTCATGATGCTGCGGCTGAGCTTCTACCAGTACGACGCGGCGCAGATGTACATCCAGGCGTTCACGCTGGATAACTACGTCAGGTTCTTCAAGGACGAATTCTACCGTCAGGTGTTGTGGACGACCCTCTGGGTCTCGGCAGTCACGACTTTGCTGTGTCTGATCGGTGGATTGGCTGTTGCGTACTTCATGGCCAGGACGAATTCGACCATACTGAAGCGGTATTTGATTATCGCAATCGTCTTGCCGCTGTTCATGGGGAACGTGGCGAGGACCGCCGGATGGATCATCATCCTCGATAACAAGGGCCTATTGAATTTCCTGCTGCAACAACTCGACCCGGGAGGGGAAACGCTGCAGCTACTCTACACGTCCGGCGCGGTAATCACGGGTCTGACGTCGGTCCTATTGCCATTCATGATCGTGACGCTCAACAGCGTCATGCACAATATCGACGTATCGCTGGAGGAGGCGTCGCTAAATCTGGGGGCTTCGGCGCTGACAACGTTTCGCCGGATCATCCTTCCTCTTCTGATGCCGGGTATCTTCGCCGGCTGCGTACTGTGCTTTATCCTGTCGATGAATGCCTATGCGACACCAATTCTCATCGGTGGGCCAAAATTCTACATGATGGCGCCGACCATCTACAAGCAGATATCGGCGGCCATGAACTGGCCGTTCGCCTCGGCGCTGGCGTTCATACTGATCTCGCTGACGATGGTGCTCACCGTCGCGTCCGCCGTAATGTTCAATCGGACGGCACGGGTAGGCGCCCTCCGATGACGAGTATCAGCAAAGCGAGCCCACTCAGGTGGACCTATCTGATCTTCGTATGGGCCATCATACTCTTCGTGCTCGTCCCGCTCGCGACAACGATATGGGTTGCGTTCTTCAGCAACAAGATCCTTTCGTTTCCTCCCGAGGGATATACGGGAACCTGGTTCGTTCAGGCTTGGAGCCTCGAAGCCTTCAGGAGCGGCTTCTTCCTGAGCTTTCAGGTCGCGGTTAGTGCGTCGGTGCTCGCGCTATGCCTGGGCGTTCCCGCAGCGCTCGCGATCGGCAGATACAAGTTCCGGGGACGGGAGTTCATCAACACTGTGCTGATGTCGCCGCTGATGATCCCGGCCATCGTCGCCGGCAGCGCGATCTACCTGTTCTACATTGAGCTCCAGATCTGGAGCGACGTTCAGTTCGCCTCTACGGTTTACGGCCTGACTTTGGCCCATGCCTTGATCGCGATACCGTGGGTGTTGCGGCTGCTCGTTGCATCCCTGGCGGGGGTCGATCCGGCGATCGAGGAAGCATCGCTTAGTCTCGGCGCGACGCGGCTTACGACTTTCTTCCGCATCACGCTTCCGCTGATACGCCCGGGTATCACGGCTGGCGTTCTGTTCGGATTCATCGCTTCGTTCGGCGATCTTGAGAAGTCGCTCCTGCTGGTCGGCCCAGGCCGCATCACGTTGCCGATAGCGATGCTCAACTATCTGGAATACCGAACCGATCCGACAATCATGGCGGTCGCGACCATCCAGGTTCTCATCATCGCGATCGCGCTCATCATTTCCGACCGATACGTGCGTCTCGGCCGAACATTCTGAAGAATAGAAGGGCTAACGGTGTCCCAGGTCACCCTCAAGAACGTGGTGAAGCAATACGACTCCTTCGTCGCTGTGAGGGAAATGTCGCTCGATATTGCGAACGGAGAATTCCTGGCGCTTCTTGGGCCCAGCGGATGTGGAAAGACCACGACGCTTCGGATGATCGCGGGCTTTATCGACGCGAGTGCGGGCCGGATCTTCTTCGGCGATCAGGACGTGACCGATCTTCCGCCCAACAAGCGCAACACGGGAATGGTCTTTCAGGGCTTTGCCCTGTTTCCCCATATGAACGTCCATCAGAACATCGCCTACGGACTGGAGATGCGCCGGGTTCCCAAAGGCGATATCGGACAGCGCGTCGCCAAGGTTCTGGACCTGGTGCAGCTCGGCCGTTTCGCAGAACGCATGCCGCGACAATTGTCGGGAGGGCAGCAACAGCGGGTCGCGTTGGCTCGCGCGCTGGTCATCAATCCGCATGTGCTGTTGCTGGACGAGCCGCTGTCGGCCCTTGATGCGAAGCTACGACACGATGTTCGGTTGCAGATCAGACGATTGCAACAATCGCTTGGGCTGACGACCGTGTTCGTCACACACGATCAGGAGGAAGCGCTCAGCCTGGCAGATCGGCTCGTGGTGATGAACGGGGGTGCCATCGAGCAGATCGGGAGCCCCGCCGATCTCTACGAACGACCGGCTACGCCTTTCGTCGCCGACTTCATCGGTAAGACAAACTTCTTCAAGGGAACGCTGGCTGGCGATAGGTTCACGACCGATGCGGGAATTTCCCTCAGGGTTGCGCCCAAAGTCGCGCGGGCGACGCTGCTTGGGGTGAGACCCGAGAAAATCAAGATTGCCGTCGGCCCGGCATCCGCGGCAACGGTGCACGGCGACGCGAACGAGATCGACGGGGTGGTCGAGCTCATCAGCTATCTCGGACCTTTCACCGAGTATCAGATTAAGGTCCCCGGCGAGCAACGTCTTCTGGTTCAGCAGGCCAATCGGGACGTGCCGGAAGCGGTCAACCCAGGACAAGCGGTCAGGCTCACGATTGCTCCGGAGTGGTGCTTTCTCTTCAATGCGGACCCAGGCACGAATGCGAACCTGGAGAGCGAGCCCTAACGGAGCATTCACTTGGTACCGGCGGCGTCCCCATCGCTGCCCGGCGTTCGAACATCGATTTGCGTCAGGAGGACAAGAACATGTCGTCGCAACTGCACGAGCGCTCGATCGTCATTGACGGTCTGATCATCTCCAATTTTGGCCGGGATATATTCGAGGACATGCGAAAGGGAGGGCTTACGGCCGCCAATTGCACGTGCTGCATTTGGGAGGGGTTCACCGAGACGATGCGGAACGTGATGCACTGGAAACACTGGTTCCGCGAACATGGCGATCTGATCAAACAGGTCTATACAACCCAGGACATCATGGCTGCGAAAAAGGAAGGAAGAACCGGGATCATACTGGGGTGGCAGAATATCACCGGTATAGAGGATCAGATCGGCTATCTCAGCCTCTTCAAGGAGCTCGGTGTTGGCATCATTCAGATGGCCTACAACACCCAGAACCTCGTGGGGACCGGCTGTTATGAAAGCAAGGACGGTGGGCTGTCCGACTTTGGACACGAGGTGGTTGCCGAGATGAACCGACTTGGCATCCTGTGCGACCTCTCGCATGTCGGTCCTCTGACGAGCACGGACGTGATCCTTGCTTCCAAGAACCCCGTGACTTACTCGCACTGTCTGCCCGCCGGGCTTAAGTCCCATCCGCGCAACAAGAGCGATGAGCAACTGAAGTTTATCGCCGATCGCGGCGGGTTCGTCGGCGTTACGATGTTTCCTCCTTTCCTCAAACGCGGCGTGGAAGCCACGGTTGACGACTACGTCGAAGCGATCGAATACGTAATCGACATCTGCGGCGAGCGAAACGTCGGTGTCGGCACCGATTTCACGCAAGGTTACGCGCAGCCCTTCTTCGATTGGATCACGCACGACAAAGGCTACGGACGCAAGCTCACGGACTTCGGGAATGTGATCAATCCGGAGGGCATGCGCACCATCGGTGATTGGCCAAATCTCACGGCCGCGATGGAGAAACGCGGCTGGAATTCGAGCAAAATCGAGGGCGTGATCGGAAAAAACTGGCTGTCGGTCTTGCGCGAAGTCTGGGGAGCCTAGATCGCCCGGGTATGCAGATCGTCATGAAGGAGGACGAAGCTGATTCCGGTTAGCAAGAAAGGCAAGCCTCTGCGGCTGGGCTCGTTCGAATTCGGCATAGTCATTGCTTGCCACCCCTTGCGTACGCGGGTTTGTTGAGGGTGCCTCCATGAGGAACTGGTTCACGCAGTTGAGGGCATCGCTTAGGTTCAAAGGAGACGTCAGCGATTTTCACATCTGTCCCGACGGTGCGCAGGTGTCGTTGCCCACAGGAATAAAACAAAGCGATGGGGTTCTTGACTACCATGGTCGTACCGGCCTCGAGCCTGAAATTATCGAACATGGTCCGGTTCAAAGCGAGAAGGATGGCCGAGTTGGAAGAGGGCGATAGCTTCTCATTCTTGCCTGACACATTCTTGGCTTTAGAGCGTTTTCGAGCGAAGTGGACACCGGTTCGCGTGAAGAAAACGCGTCAAGACAAGAATCTAGAACTTCGGCTCTGATTCAATCAGAACCGAAATGCTCTAGCCGCTGCATTTGGGCATAAGGCCATTCACATCCTGCACCAGGCTGGGCATCACTTCCGCGGCGGGGCGCTTGCCCGTCACCAGGCTTTCCGTGTGGCTCTTGATCACCTCGATGATCTTCAGCGAATTGCCACCCGGAAAGGACGCCCAGTCCGTCAGCACCGGCAGTTGCTGAATGCTGGTCATGTGGTTGGGGTTCTTGGCATAGAATGCCCCGAGGAGCTCGGGCGACTTCACCGCGATCTCATTGCCGGGCATGTAACCGGTATAATTCACCATGAGCGTCTGACCGATCGGGCCGGTGACAAACTTCACATACTCCCATGCTGCCTTCCGCCGCTCGGCATCCTTGGCGAAGATCATGGCGACATTGCCGCCCGCAGGCAGCTTGCCGTCTGGTGTTGACAACGGAAACGCGACCGTCTTGAAATCAAAGCGGTTGCCGATCTGGCGGTCTGCCGCAGCCACATAGGACGTGGAATCGACGAGAATGGCGAGGCTGCCGGCGACGAATGACTGACGCGCCTGGCTGATACCGAAATTGGGCATTCCCGACTTGCCAAAAGACTCCAAGGTCTTGAGTGCCCACATGCCGGCATCGTCATTGAACGCTATCGTGCAGCCGTCGGCCTTCAGCATGTGCCCGGCGCGGCTGGTGACGAGTGACTGCAACAGCCAGTTTCCGGTTTGGTCCCACTGGTAGTAGAATCCCGTCACGCCGGCTCCGGCGCTTGCCTGAATTTTCTGACCTGCGGCGACCAGTTCGGGCCAGGACTTGGGCAGGGCAGCCGGATCGAGGCCGGCCTTCTTCACCAGGTCGGCGTTCACGTAGAGCACAGGGGTTGAGACCGCAAAAGGCAGACCATAGAGCTTGCCTTTCCATTGGCCGAGCGCTGCGAGCGTGGAGTAGTAGCCAAGTTTGTCGAGGCCGCCATCCGCCGCCACGAAGGTATCGAGGGGGGCGCCGAGACCGCGATCCACGAACAAGCCGATCTGGTTGATGCCGTTGAACGCGACATCCGGCACGCTGCCGGTGATCTGGTCACGCAGGATCTGCTGTGCCCCTTCTTCGTATCCGGCCACTGGATTGCGAAACTTCACCTTGATGTCGGGATGGGTCTCGGTGAAGCGCTTGGCCAGCTCCTGCTGAAGAGCATTGAAGGTCCCCGGCGTGGTGTAAAGCACGTCCAGCGTCATCTCCGCATGGGCAGGGGTGACCGCGAAGGCGGCCAGGAATGTGGCACCCACGCCCCTCAACACGCGGCGCGGCAGCAGTCTGTCGAGCATGACAATCTCCCTTTGGTCACTTCATGGCAGTGGTCGCCAGCCCGTCGATGAAGCGGCGCTGGGCGAAGAGGAAGGCGAGTAGCAGTGGGGTGACGATGATCGTGGCGCCGGCCATGAGCGGGCCGAGGAATTGACCCGCCTCGTCGTCGCGGAACAGGAGGATGCCGAGGGCCGGTGTCGAGATGTCTTCGCTCCGCACGGCAATGAGCGGCCAGAACAGGTCGTTCCAGTGGGCCACTACCGAGAAGATGCCGAAAGCGGCAAGCGCCGGCGCGCTCATGGGCATCATGATGCGCCAGATGATCTCGAACTCACCGAGTCCATCGAGCCGCGCGGCGTGGATGATCTCGTCGGGGATGGATCGGAAGAACTGGCGCAGCAGGAAGATACCGAAGGCAGAGACGATCCAGGGAAGAATGAGAGCCGCGTAGGTGTCGAGCAGCCCGAAGACGTAGAGCAGGACAAAATGGGGAATGGCCAGGGCCTGCGGGGGTACGAGAAGCCCCACCAGTACCGCGGAAAACAAGGTGTCGCGTCCGCGGAAGCGCAGTTTGGCGAGGGCGTAGGCGCATGGCACGCAGATCACGAGCTGCAGCGCGAAGATGACCGCGCAGACGAAGACACCATTGAGCAGGAAACGGAGCATCGGCGCGGCGGTCAGTGCAACGCGATAATTCTCAACGCCGTGGAAGGTTTTGGGCCAGAGGTGGAAGTCGGGTTGAAAGATCTCATCCGGTGGCTTCAGGGACAAGCTGACCATCCACACGAAAGGCAGCAACGCGAATGCTGCCGAAACGACAAGCAAAGCGTGGCGCGCGATGCGTCCCGCGACCCGGGATCGGCGGCGATGCGCGCTCATGAATAGTGCACCCGGCGTTCGATGAAGCGCGCCTGGGCAAGCGTGAGGGCGATCACGATAGCAAGGTAGACCACTGTCAGGGCTGCGCCGTAGCCGGTGCGCAGATAGTCGAAGCTTTCGGAATAGAGCCGATTCAGCAGGACCTCGGAGGCGTAGTTCGGACCGCCCTGGGTGAGCACGCGCACGCTATCGAACACCTCAAAGGCGCGGCTTGCGGTGAGGACGATGACGAACATGGTGACCGGCCCCAACATGGGGAGAGTCACGATGCGCAGCCGGTCAAAGAGGCCGTCCGCTCCATCGACTGCAGCGGCATCGTAGAGCTGTTGGGGCACCGCCTTCAGGCCGGAGACAAAGAGCACCATCGCGAAGCCAAAGCCCTGCCAAATGCCAATAAGGGCGACGGCGAGGAGCGCGGTGTGCTCGTCCCGCAGCCAATTGATGCCGGTCAAGCCGAATGTGGCGAGCGTCCGGTTGACCAGGCCGATGCTGGGATGAAGCATGGTGCCCCACACCACGGCCATCGCCGACATGGTGGACATGACCGGCAGAAAGTGCACCGCGCGATAGAAGCCGCGCAGGCCAGGGCTCGCCTCGATGAGCAGAGCTGTGGCAAGGCCAAGCCCCACCGTCCCCGGCACCACGATAGCGACATAGATGCAAGTGTTGACCAGGGCCTTCCAAAAGGGCGGGTCCGCCCACAACGCAGCAAAATTCTCGATACCGACGAAGTGGAAGGTCGTGGCGCCCAACTGCCAGTCGGTGAACGAGAACAGGATCACCGCCGCGGCCGGGCCAAAGAGCAGGCAAATCAGCAGGATCAAGGCCGGGGAGACGGCGAGCCAGCCGACCGTGGCCTCTGCAGCCTGATGTTGCCGACGACGGGCAACCGGGCGAGCGCGGCGGTGGACCAAGGCCATCACGCTCATGCTGCCACCCGCTCGATATCGCCGCAGCGCCTGCCAGCCTCGTCGAACTGCATCAGTCGCGCAGCATCGACCTTGAGCCCAACCGCGCAGCCGAGCGAAAAGCGTGGTTCGTCGGGGGCGGTGCGGATCACGACGGTTTCCGAGCCGTCGCGGAGCGCCACATGCACGAAGATATCTGAGCCGAGATTTTCAAGATCCGTCACGGTGCCACCGGGCAGGCCAGCGGTTGGCGTGGTCAGGACGGCTCCTTCTGGACGAAATGCGAGGTGCTTGGTCTGCGGTGCAAGGATTGCCGACAGAATCGGTCGATCGTCCGCCCAATGGCCGCGAGCGACCACGTTGATCTTGGGGCTGCCGATCATCTCGGCCACCCTCAGATCCTGCGGGTCGCGATAGAGCTTTTCTGGAGGACCCACCTGGAGCAGCTCGCCGCCGATCACCACGGCCACGCGGTCCGCCATCGTCATGGCCTCCGACTGGTCATGCGTGACATAAACGAAGGTGACGCCGAGGCGGCGGTGCAGAGCGGTGATTTCCGTGCGCATCTGCACTCTGAGCTTGGCGTCGAGATTGGATAGCGGCTCGTCCATCAGAAAAACGGTGGGATGCCGCACCATTGCGCGCCCGAGGGCGACGCGCTGGCGTTGCCCGCCGGAAAGCTGGCCGGGCTTGCGGTGGAGCAGATGGGCCACGTCGAGCATGGTGGCGGCCTGCTCCACCTCCATGCGAATGCTCCTTTCGATGCCGGTGCGACCCGGCAGGAGGCGTCCGATGAGCGGCAGGCGCTGTGCGAAGGAGAGCCGCCGCGTGCGCAATGGCAGCGCGATGTTGTCGAATACGGTGAGATGGGGATAGAGGGCGTAGGACTGAAACACCATGGCGACGTCCCGGTCCTTTGGACGGGCGCCATCCACGGGCCGGCCGCCCACGCTCACCTCGCCGGCGTCTTGATCCTCGAGCCCGGCGATGATCCGCAGCAAGGTGGACTTGCCGCAGCCGGACGGCCCCACCAGGGTCAGGAATTCCCCATCCTGAATCTTCAGGGAGACGCCCTTCAGGACCGACACCTCCCCATAGCGCTTCTCGATGCCGCGCAGCTCGATCTCAGCCACAGCCGCCTCGCTGTAGCGCGTTGCCGTCTGTGCCGGAGCCGGGCAGACCGAGATGAGCAAGAATGGTAGGCGCGATGTCGATAACCGAGGCTGCTCTGGAGCGCACCGCGCCGGCCAAGAAGCCCGGACCCGAGATCATCAGGAAAGGCGACTGCTCGGCAGCCCCAAGCCCACCGTGCTGACCTGCGCCGATGACATCTTCCTTGCCTTCGGAACGCTTGGCGGCAAAGCTCGTCCCGACAATGCCGAAAGCGTTGGGAGCCTCGGTCTCGCGCATGGAGACGGCACAAGCGAGTCCGTTGTCGGTGGACTGGCCAATACGGTGCAACTCGGCCCTCGTCAGTACGGTTCCGGTCCAGTCTTGGCCAGCCAGGAAGCTTGCGATTGCCGCCTCGCGCCCAGCGGCGTCCGGGTGAAGATAGATCAGTGCCGAAGTGCCGTTGGAGGCCACCACCACCTCGTCGGAATCGAGACTTTCCTTGAGGCCTGCGGCGACCAGCTCAGCCTCGACGTGAATGACGTCGCTCACGGTTTGATGACCGTGATCGGATCCAAGGAGAAAGAGCACATCCTCGCGGTCGGGCAATTGCGCCACCGCGTCCATGACGCGCTTCGCGTTCCGATCGGCTTCCATCAGGACGGCCAGGTGTTCGGGCGAGCCCAGCGGCAGAGCGTGCTGGGACGAGTCGGGTTCGCCCAGCCACATCAGAGTGAGGGCGGGAGGACTCGCGGCCAGCACAGTCTCCGCAATGAAACGCTCGGTCATGGCTCGATCGCCAGCCACGTCCAGGGTCACGCGAAGCTGCTCAGCTTCGGGTAGGGGAATGCGGCCTCGCCCGAACGAGCCGGCGCGATGATAGATGCGTCCGTGGCCGTCGGGATCGTGAGCATAGGCCGCACCAGGCGACACGTTGCTGAATATCACCGCACCACCGTTCTCACGCAGCCGCTCGGCAAGAGTCGGAACGCCAAGGGACCGTCCGGTGACACGTCTTTTGTGCTGGAGAAAATCCGGCCGGCCCGCATCGTGACGCACAAGGCGGCCGTCTTCAACGAGGACCATGGTGTTGCCCTGGAGCCCGTGGCGCGCCGGCAGGCAGCCGGTGGCGAGGCTGGCGGAGACCACGCGCGTGCATGAAGGAAAGATCGTGCTGTAGTCTGAGAATTGCTCGGCGTGCGCGGCGAAGGCGGCCAAGTGCGGCGTGGTCTCGGGACCGACGAGGTCCCGGCGCAGGCCGTCGAGGATGACGAGGATGGCGCGGCGCACGTTTACGCTTCCACCTCGTTGAGCAGCACGAAAGAGGCGCGGCATTCGCGCAGCACCCGTGCTGGGTCGCTGGTGCGACCGGCCTTCAACCGATGTTCGACCGTCTCTGGCCGCACGGGCCACGCGCGGAGTTTTCCGTTCACGTCCTGAGCAACCCGGATCGGCGTCGGTTCACCATTTTGCATGTCGTTCCATCGTTTGCGCCTGAGAGGAGGCGACTCCTAACGGTGGCCGACGACACTTTTGTGACTATACAGGTACATTTGTTCCATGCACCGAATTGCGATGTGGATCGGGCAGCAAGGAGGCCGGATGTGCTGGACCAAGCAAACAAAGACGAAAACGCGCGCGGCGCTGATTTTGCGCTCATGGCGCGGGTCTGCTGGCACCACTTCAAGGAAGACAAACCCAGGATGTGATCGCCCAACATCTCCAATGTCTGTGACTACGTTCACCCTAGGTGCGCTTGCGCATGATCGAAGGCTCCTCGAAGTCTGTCCGGCGGATCTCGTTGAAGAGTGCTTCAGCGGCTGCCGATAATGTGCGACCGCGCCGACGGATCAGATAGATCGGACGAGAGATCCGTGGCGCTTGCAGAACTCTAACGCCAAGTGTCGGACGCTCGAACTGGTGGAGGCTAAGCGACGGAACTATTGTGATGCCCAGACCCGCTTCTACCATGCCGGCAAGCGTCGCCATGTAATTCGCCTCGAGATGGGCTTTTAGTTTCACGCGCTCAAAGGCGGCATCGAGGGCGCGGCGAACACTACTATTGCGTGTCAGGTGAATAAACGGATAGGACGCGATGTCAGCGGCAGCGATCTTCTTTTTCGACAGCAACTCATGATCTTTGCGGCAGACGAGGTAGAAGTGATCAGTCGCCACGACCTGCCCGTCCAAGTCTTCTGCACCGTCAAGCGTCGACAGGGCAAAGTCAACGTCGCCGTTGCGTACCAATGATACGCACGTCTCCGCCATTGCGTCGGTCAGCGACAACTGAACGTTTGGATGCCGGGCTGCAAATCTCGACAGTATTTTCGGCATCCAGCCGGCAGCGACCGATGGCAGCGCCGCGATCGACACCCGGCCTCGGCGGCGCGCCGCCCGGTCGCGGAAAATCTGAATAACGTCGGACAAATCTGCATGCAACTGATGAGCGAAAGGCTCGAAGACCTCACCATCGGGGGTCATTTCGACCCTGCGTGTGGTCCGGTCGAACAGCTTGGCTCCTAACGCGTGTTCGAGCGACGAGATGCGGGTGCTGAACGCCGACTGCGACAGCCCGCATCGCGCGGCCGCCCGGGTGAAATTCTTTTCCTGAGCAAGGGTGAGGAAGATATGGAGGTCCTGGCTCGTTATATTCATAGGATCGATCAATCATTATGATCTTTCGATTTATCAGATTTGTGGCCCACAAGTAAGCTTCCTTCACAAATCCTAAGGAGCAGGGTCACCATGGTCGGACTGTCTCGCAGGTCTTGGTTGGGCGGTGTCGGTGCGCTGTCCCTGGCCGCGTCGTGGCCCAGGAGATCGTCGGCGAACGATAAGTTCCCGTCACGGCCTATCACGCTGATCGTTCCGTTTCCGGCCGGTGGAACGGCCGATACCACGTTCCGCGTTCTGGCGACGGCCGCGGCAACGCACCTCGGCCAGCTGATCGTGGTGGAAAACCGTCCAGGCGCCAGTGCCACGCTAGGCGCGGTTGCGATGCTGTCGGCGTCGCCCGATGGCTACCGCATCGCAGTCACGCATTCGGCGGTTCTGCGCGTCCAGCTCATGCAGAAGACGCCCTATGACGCGTTGCAGGATTTCACGCCAATCATCCAGATCGGCGCTTTCAACGTCGGCATGGTCGTTCGTCAGGATTCACCGTTCAAGACCTGGGGCGACTTTATCGCCGAGGCCCGCAAGCGGCCCGAGGAGGTCAACTACGGGACGAACGGTCCGGCGACCGCGCAGAACCTGGCGATGGTTCAGGTCGCCGATATCGAAAAGATCAAGCTGATCCACGTGCCGTTCAAGGGGGACTCCGAGGGCATTGCCGCCTTGCTCGGCGCCCACATCGACGCCCACGCGGGCGGCACGATCCTCGGCGATCTGGTCGACAACGGGCAAGCGCGCTGGTTGGCGGTCTTCTCTGACGAGCGGTTGAAGCGTTGGCCCGACGCGCCGACCCTCTACGATCTCGGCTATGACGTGACCGCCGCGAGTCCGAACGGTTTGATTGGTCCGAAGGGAATGCCGCAGGAGGTGGTCCAGCGGCTGCACGACGCTTTCAAACTGGCGCTTTTTGATCCGCAACATGTCGCGATCCAGGAAAAATACGGACAGTCGATCCAATATCGAGATGGCGCCGATTTTGGCGAGGTGATCAAAAAGAACTTCGAGATCGAACGCGAGAAGATCCGCCGCGCCGGCCTTCTGCGGTCTTGAGCGACTTCAAATCCAACGGGGTGAAGAATGCAGGTTGGCGTCGAGATTGGCGGGACGTTTACGGACCTCGTCTGGGTGGACGAGGAAGGCGTGGTCTCCGTCGGCAAGGTTCCGTCGACACCGAGCCAGGTCCACAAGGCGGTTGAGAACGCGGTCGATCAGGCTGCCGTGCGGTTAAAGGAGGTGACGCGCTTCTCGCACGGCTCGACGATCGCGACCAACGCATTGATCACGCGGCGCGGTGCGCGCACCGGGCTTCTCACCACCAAGGGCTTTCGCGACATCACCGAAATCGGTTTGCACGATCGCGTTGGCAACATCTATACGGCTTTCTATCACAAACCCCGCGCACCGGTAGAGCGGCGCGCTTCATCCGTGAGATTCCAGAACGTATCGACGGGCGCGGCAATGTGGTCGAAGCCCTCGATGAAGAGGTGGCACAACAGGAAATCCAGTTCCTCCTCGACCACGGCGTGACGTCGATTGCGATCTGCCTGTTGCACGCTTACCGCAATGGCGTTCACGAGGATCGCCTGCGCGAACTCATTCTCTCGATGAGCCCGACAACGTGCGTCGGCTGTTCGAGCCGCGTATCGCCTGAATTCCGTGAGTACGAGCGCACCGTGACGACGGTGGTCAATTCCTTCGTCTCCCCGGTGGTCATCGACTACGTCGATCGGCTGGATCGCGGCCTGACCGATCGCGGCTGCAGCAGCGGCTTGCAGATCATGCAGTCGAATGGCGGCATCATGCCGGCGGAAGCAGCGGGCGACAACGCCGTGCGCATGCTGCTGTCGGGGCCGGCCGCAGGCGTGCAGGCCGCCGCATGGTTCGCACGTCGCAACGGCATCAATGACATCATCACGATCGATATGGGGGGCACCAGCACGGATGTGGCGGTCGCGCCCATGCTGGAGCCGCGGGTGGTGCAAGAGCTTATGGTCGATGACTTGCCGATCCGCACCACCGCGCTTGACATGGTTACGGTCGGTGCCGGCGGCGGCAGCATCGCGGCGCTTGATTCCGGCGGCTTCCTCAATGTCGGGCCGGCCAGTGCGGGAGCCGAGCCTGGGCCGGCATGCTACGGCCGCGGCGGCAAGCTGCCGACGGTGACAGACGCGCAGTTGATCGCCGGACTGCTGCGGCCGTCGCACTTCTTCGCAGGCAAGATGACGCTCGATGTCGGGGCTGCGAAAGATGCATTCACGTCGCTGAAGGTGCCGGGCGACCTCAGGCACAAGGCGGATGCCGTGTTGCAGATGGTCAACAGCAACATGGCGGCGGCGGTTCGTCTTGTCTCGACTGCGAGGGGCATCGATCCGCGTGACTTTACGCTCGTGGCCTATGGCGGTGGCGGCCCGCTGCACGCAGCGACAGTGGCCGACGAGGTCGGCATGAACCGCGTTCTTGTTCCGTGGTCGCCCGGCATCACCAGCGCTTTCGGCCTGCTGATCGCCGATCTCAAGGTCGACTTCATCAAGGCGAGATTGCAGCCGTTGACTGCCGAGTCGCTCGCCGAGATCGGCGTAGCCGATCTGGCCGCGACATGTGACGGCTATGCCGCGAGTCTCGGCTTGGCCGCTGGCGGCTACGACGTCCAGATGGGACTCGATCTGCGCTACGCGGGCCAGGGATTCGAGTTGACGGTCTGGACAGACGTGGCACGGGCAAGCCCGTCGGAATTGCGTGACGTTTTCGAGAGCCTGCACCGTGAGCGCTATGGCTACACGCGACCGAACTTGCCGGTTCAGATCGTCAACGCGCGGGCGCGGCTTACCCGCAAGAACAAGCTCAACGTCGTTACTCCCAAGGGAGATCCTGGTCGGAACGGTAAGCGCGAGACGTGCGATATCGTCCTCCAGGGCAAATCCATCGCTGCGACCTTCATGGATCGTTCTGATCTTGATTTCGGCGAGACAATCACGGGCCCGGTCATTCTCGAAGAGCCGACGACCACGACACTGGTGCCGCCGGGCTGGACGGCGCGCTGCTGCGAGAGCGGCGATCTGCTGCTGGAGAAAAAGTGATGTTCGGCGAACAGACCAAGCTCGCGATCCTTGCCAACGCGATCCGAGCGATCGCGAATGAGATGGGGGCAATTCTTGTCCGCTCTGCGTTCTCGACCATCGTGCGCGAGGCTCGCGACTGCTCGACCGCGATTCTCGACGCGCACGGCAACGTGGTGTCGCAGGCCGAAATGATCCCGATCCACAATGGCGGGTTGAGCGAAGCGTTCAGGGCATCCGTCGCGCAACTCGACATCTCCGGGATCGGGCCCAACTCCGCGATCCTGCTCAACGATCCCTATGCCGGAGGGCAGCATCTCAACGACTTCATCATCTTCCAGCCCGTGTTCGCCGATGAGGTCCTGATCGGATGGGTCGGTAATACGGCGCATCATCTCGACGTCGGAGGCGGCGGCGCCGGGATCAACATTGATGCGACTGAATTGCTGCAGGAAGGGATTGTCATTCCGCCGCTGCTGATCGATGTCGAAAGGGACCTGATGGGCGGCGCGATCGACCGCCTGATCTTCGCCAACGTCCGGACGCCAGAAGTCGGCCGCGGCGACTTCTACGCTCAGCTTGCCGCCAATCGGACCGGCGTCGAGCGTCTCCAGCAACTGGCCGAACGTCACGGCTACGATCTGGTGGTCCGCGCGATGGCGGAGGCGCTCGATTATACGGAGCGCCGCATGCGGGCAGCCATCGCGACGATTCCGAACGGAACATGGACCGGCGAGGCATGGATCGACGCGGGCGTACGTGGCGATATTCCGCTAAAGGTCGTTGCGACCGTTACGGTCGCTGACGGAGCCATGGTGCTGGACTTCACCGGCACGGCACCAGAGGTGCACAGCATGTTCAACAGCTCGAAATCGTCGTCCATCGCCGCGGCGATCTCGGCGGTTCGCTGCCTGCTCGCCGACAAGGACATTCCGGCCAACGATGCCTGCAATCGCCTGATTGATATCCGGCTGCCCGAGGGCACGATCGTCAATCCGACGCCCGGCCGACCGGTGCGTGCCCGCATCGCCGTGTCCTATCGCGTGCTTGATGCGATCCATGAGGCGCTCGGAAAGGCGATTCCGGATCGGGTTCCCGCGCAGGGCTTCAATTCCACCACCGGCCTCTACCTTGTGCAGGAGCGCCCGAACGGCGGCACGCGCATCTACGCGGACGTGCTCGGCGGCGGCTATGGGCGGCGCCGATGGAGCCCTCGCATCGTTGAAGGTGATCCGAGGCAAAGACGTCATCGACCTGCCAACCACCGCGGTCATGACCCTGCAGAAAGGCGATATCGTTCAGCTCACGGTCGGCGGCGGCGCCGGTTGGGGCGATCCGGCGAAACGCCCGGTCGAACTCGTCGAGCGTGACCTCGAGCAAGGGCTGATCACCGCGGAGTTTGCGATAAGACACTACCCCCAGGCTTTCAAGCCAGCGCACGTTGCCTGACGGGAGGTCTCGCATGTTCTACCGTCCCGAACGCACCCTGGCGACCGACACGGCTGCTATCGATCTTATGTCGGAGCTTGGCTTCGCGCTTCTGGTTTCGACCGAAAACGGTGAACTGCATTTCTCCCACATCCCGGTGCTGGTTGATGTGAAAAACGGTGCGGCAACCCACATTCGCGGTCACGTCGCGCGCGCCAACGAGCATTGGAAATCGCTGGAGCGCCAGCCGAAGGCGGTGTTCGTCTTCAACGGCCCAAATGCGTATGTGTCGGCTCAGTGGTACACGAAGGAATGTCCGGCGGCGCCGAGCTGGTCGTATGCGGTGGTCCATGCCCATGGTGACGTCCGCCTGCTTGACCGCGCTGGCCTCGATCAGGTTGTCGATGACCTGGTGCGTGTGAATGAAAGCCGCTTTCCCAGCCAGTGGTCGATCGCGGACTACAGCCCGCCGCGCCGCGCCGCCTTGATGCCGCACATCGTTGGCTTCTCGATGGCAGTGACGCGGCTCGAACCCAAATTCAATATCAAGCGGCATTACAGTGACGCAGACAAGCGCGGCGCCATCGCGGGGCTCATCAAGACCGGCAAGGATGATGCCCGACAGATCGCAGGATTGATGGCTGAGACGCTCTCGGCGCAGGGTGATCGCCCGGCTAGCGACATTCTTGAGAATTATTCAAAGGGCCAGCGTTGAGCTCGCCCTGAGCGACCACGGGTTGGCCGCCAGCGACTAAGCGTCGACGACGCAGACGGAAGAACCGTCGATCAATCCGTACGGAAGACAGGTGTCGCGCTGGGGACAGCCAATAATGAGTCCCGCAGCATGTCCAACTCGGGACGCCCCGAGATTGTGAAATCCTATTCCAGAATTCACTCGAACTATGAAGTCTATTTTTAGCTCGAAGCCCCTATAAGTCCTGGATACGCAACCGAATTGCGCAACGGCGCTGCTAGTCTTTCCGCAAGGCAGAAATGTCGTGTGGAGCGAGCAGCAGGAAATGCGAACGATTGGCTTGATCGGCGGAATGAGTTGGGAAAGCACCGCCGTCTATTACCGACGGCTCAATGAACAGGTCCGAACCCGGTTGGGTGGACTTCACTCCGCTGAAATCCTGATGCGATCGGTCGACTTCGACGCGATCGTCAACCTGCAGAAGCAGGGACGCTGGGATGAAGCCTGCAGGATTCTTGCAAACATCGCCCGTGAGCTGGAGGAGGGGGGCGCCGGCTGCCTGCTGATCTGCACCAACACCATGCACAAGCTCGCTGACGAGGTGCAGCGGGCGGTATCGATCCCGCTGTTGCATATCGCCGATGTTACCGCCAGCGCGATCAAGGCCGGCGGATGCAAGCGCCCGTTGCTGCTGGCGACACGCTACACCATGGAACAGGATTTTTATGTGCAGCGGCTGCGCGAGCAGTTTGCGCTCGATCCGATCATTCCCGACGAAGCAGATCGCATCGCTGTCCATGACATCATCTTCGATGAGCTATGCCAAGGCGTCGTCAGCGACCGGTCGCGCCGCCGCTACCTCGATGTCATCGCGCGCGGAAAGTTAAACGGTGCCGACAGCGTGATCCTCGGTTGTACCGAAATCTGTCTGTTGGTCGGACCGCAACACATTGATCTTCCGGTGTTCGACTCGACGATGCTGCATGCTGACGCCGCCGTGGATTTCTCCATGACGAAACAAGCCTCTCATCCGCGTGCAGCGCAGGGAGTGCAATCCTGAAGTGGCACCGATCTTGCCTAAAAATCTGCGAGCCGCGGGTAGGTTTGTAAAGAAGTGAGTGACATGGCTTTGACTATCAATGCAGTGAAGCCCGTTCTCGATCACGCCGTCATCAATGTGATGGGGAAGCTCGACGAGGCGGCCGCGCAATATGGCCGGCTCGGCTTCAAACTGACAGAACGTGGTCATCATTCGCTCGGCTCGAGCAATAACCTCGCCATCTTTGGCGAGAACTACCTGGAACTGCTCGGATATCTGCCGGGGAGCGAGACCAGGCGCGCCGATCTGTGGACGCATCCGCCGGGGCTGACCGGGCTGGTGTTCAAATCAGTCGACCCCGATCTTGTCTTTGCCGCCTTGAAGCAGCGCGGCGTTCCAGCGGAAGAGCCGATGAGCTTTTCGCGCCCAGTGTCGCTTCCGGGCGGTACGCAGGATGCGCGCTTCAGGGTGGTTCGCGTCGGCAGCGAAGAGGTGCAGAACGGCCGTACCTTCTTCTGCCACCACGATACTCCGGAACTGGTCTACCGACCGGAATGGCGTGTGCACCCGAACGGTGTGACCGACATCGTCGAATTCGTCATCGCGTCGAAAGCGCCGTCGCGCACCGCTGCACTGTATGAGCGAATGTTCGGCGTGCCTTTGCTCAGTGAGGTGCCTGGCGGCGTATTGTTCCGTGCCGGCACCGCCACCATCCGTGTGCTGGAGCCATCGGCAGTTGCCAAACGCTATGCCGATGCTGCGCTGGTCAGCGAGAACGGCTCGGATCGCATGGTCGCGCTGGTGTTCAAGGTGCCTTCGCTCGAGGCGCCGCGGACGGTGTTCGAGAGGTCAGGGATCGGTTACCGGCCCTACGCCGACGGGATCGTCGTCAGCCATACGGATGCAGCCAACGTGGCACTCGGGTTCACGGTGCCATGATGATCGATTTCACCGAGAGCTTTGCCTTGGACTATGCGGGCGCCCGCGCCAAATTCCGCGCGACTGCGGCGGAACTGGGTGGCGCGCTTTTCGAATATCGTCATCCGACCCTGAGGACGCCTGACGGCCAGGATCTCGTGGTCGACGTCGCGCGGCTCGGCGATGCCGCCGCCCCGTCGCAGTTGATCGTGATCAGCGGTACGCACGGCCTTGAAGGTCTCAGCGGCTCGGCGGCGCAGGTCGCGTGGATGAAGGGCGTTCCGGCGCGGGCGCTGCCGCCGCATGTCTCAGTGTTGCTGGTGCATGCGATCAATCCGTATGGTTTCGCGTGGGGCACCCGCACGACCGAGAATAACGTCGATCTCAATCGCAATTTTGTCGATCACGAGGGGCCGCATCCAGCCAATCCCGGCTACGCAACGCTGTACCCTCATCTGGTCCCGGATGATTGGACGCCGGCGGCCCTTCAAGGCTATGCTACGGCGCTCGATCGTTTTCGTGCTGCGCATGGCGATGATGCATTGTTCAATGTGCTTGCGAGCGGGCAGTACGACTTCCCCAATGGCAACAATTTCGGCGGCGTCGCGCGCGAGTGGTCGAACGTTACGCTAGAGAAGATTGTCGCCGATCACCTCGGTCAGGCCGAGCGTGTCGGCTTGATCGATTGGCATACCGGCATCGGAGGCTGGGCCGAATCGTTCTTCCTTTGCTTCAACGACGAAAACGGACCGCTGCACGCCGAGGCCGTGCGCTGGTGGGGCAAGGAGCGGCTCATCGGCCAGCGGCCACACAACATGGCGCGGCCGAACTATCAAGGGCTGGTGTTCCACGGCCTGACGAAATTCCTCGGTCGCCGGCCGATGGTCGGCGCTGTCGTCGAGTTCGGTACCCGCGGCGTTCATGTCCAGCGCGCGCTGCAACTCGATCTATGGCTCAAGTTCAAGGCCGAACGCGACAGCGAACGGGTGCGGCTCTTGAGAGCCGATCTTCACGACTGCTTCGTGCCGGTATCGGCCAATTGGCGCGAGCAGACCACCGAACAGGCGATTTCGATAACCCAACAGGCGATCGACGGACTGGCGACCTGGTCGCTTGCCGCGGCGGCCTAACACGGAGCTGAATGACAAGATGCGTGCCCTAGTCCTTCGCGAACATGGCGACAACGACAAGCTTCAATTCGTGCCCGATTATCCAACGCCGAAGGCGGCGGAGGGTGACGTCGTCGTGCGGGTCAAGGCCTCCTCGATCAACTACCACGATGTGTTCACCCGCCGCGGCATGCCCGGCATCAAGGTGCCGCTGCCGGTCATCATCGGCCTCGACGTGGTCGGTGAGATCGCGGAGATCGGCGCGGGCGTTACCGGCTGGAAGGTCGGCGATCGCGTGCTGATTGATCCGGTCAACCGCGTTGAGGGCGGCTTGATGGGCGAGACTCAGGACGGCGGCCTCGCGGAATATTGCCGGGCCAAGGCGCACCAATTGGTCAGGATTCCCGACAATGTCGGCTTCGAGCAGGCGGCGGCGCTGCCGGTGGCTTACGGCACGGCGATCCGCATGATGAACACGATCGGCAAGATCAAGCCGGGCGAAAAAGTCCTGATCCTTGGCGCGAGCGGTGGCGTCGGCGTCTGCTGCGTGCAGCTCGCCAAACTGGCGGGTGCCTATGTGATCGCCTGCGCCGGCAGCGAGGAGAAGGGGCGGCGGCTCAAGGAGCTCGGCGCCGACGAAATCATTCTCTACACACAGACCGATTTCATGAAGGCAGTCTTCGAGCGCCACGGCAAGCCGCATCGCCGGCGCTTCGTTGAAGGCGGCGGCGTCGATGTGGTGGTCAATTTTACCGGGGGCGACACCTGGGTGAAGTCGCTTCGCTGCCTGAAGCTGGGAGGCCGTCTCCTGACCTGCGGCGCCACGGCTGGATTTTCGCCCACCGAGGACCTCCGTTTCATCTGGACTTTCGAGCTGCAGGTCCTCGGTTCCAACGGCTGGGAGCGCGAGGATATCGAAAAGCTGTTCGATCTGGTGCAGGCGGGCAAGCTGCAGGTCCTGATCGACAAGTCCTATCCGCTTGAACAGGCCAAGGAAGCGGTGCGCGTGATCGAAGATCGGGCGGTGTTCGGCAAAGTCGTGGTGACGCCGTGAGCAAGACAGAAGTCACCACGCTTACCGCGGCCGATATCCAGAAGATGCTGGATGTCTCGCCGTTCAATCTGTTCCTCGGTCTGACCGTCATGGACGCCGATCCGGTCAAGCAGGAAGTCACCATGCGCTCGGCGATGCGTCCCGAATTCGAGCGTCGTCCCGGCTCGAAGCAATGGCACGGCGGCGTCATCGCTTCCGTCATCGACACGGTCGGCGATTTTGCCGTCGGCATGATGGTCGGGCGGGGCCTGCCGACTGTCAATTTCCGCGTCGACTACCTCAGGCCTGCGGTCGATACGGCGCTGGTTGCAGTGTCACGCGTGCGGCGCGCCGGCAAGAGCGTCGGCGTCGCTGATGTCGATGTGTTCGACGAGAAGGGTTCGTTGCTCGCGATCGGAAGGGGCACCTATTCGACGCTGGATACAAAGTAACAGCAAGAACGGGACGGATGCGCGCTGCAATGAGGCCGGTTCGACGCAATCATAGAGGGGCCAGACGATGAGCAGGTTTTCGAGACGTGACTTTCTGATCACCACGGCGGGTGCCGCGCTCGCATCAAGCATGGCCGAACCTGCGCTGGCTGGGCTGGAAACGCCAAAGCGTGGTGGTACGCTGATCGGCACCTGGGGCGGCTTCGAGCCGCAATCCCTGTTCGTGCCGCCGGGCGGCGGCTCAAGTCCATACTTCACCTCGACCAAGGTACTGGAGCGCCTGATCCGGCTGACGGTCGATCTGAAGTTCGAGCCGGTGCTGGCCGTCGACATCAAGCCATCGGCCGACTTCAAGAGCTATACGATCAAGCTGCGCGAGGGCGTCACCTGGCATGACGGCAATCCGTTCACCGCCGAGGATGTCGTTTTCAACGCGATGCAGTACTGGAAGCCGATCTCGGCCGGCGTCTCTCTCGATGCGCTCGAAAGCGCGGAGGCTACCGACCCGCTCACCGTGGTGCTGAAGTTCAAGGCCCCGGTCCCTGAATTCTTCCTCAAATCTGTGCTGGCCGGCAAATCCGGCTTGGTAATTCCAAAGCACATCTACGCCGGCAGCAACATCATCACCAATCCGATCAATAACGCGCCTATTGGTACCGGCCCGTTCAAAGTCAAGGAATGGGTGCGTGGCAGTCATGTCGAGTATCTGCGCAACGAGAAATACTGGAATCCGGGACTGCCGTATCTCGACCGCCTGGTCATTCGCTGGTGGCGCGATCCGGCGTCACGGGCGGCTGCGTTTGAGGCAGGGCAGCTCGACATCGGAACCTTCAATCCGATCCCGATGCCGGATATCGCGCGGCTGGCCTCCGGTGGCAAGATTATCGCCGAGACCAAGGGATATGCGAACTCGGCCTGGGTCACCACCATCGAGTTCAACCAGCGCCGCGACATCTTCAAGAAGCGCGAGGTGCGTCAAGCGCTGATGCAGGCCATCGATCGGCAGTTTATTGCGGACACCGTGTTCTTCGGCCGTGCGCGTCCCTCGCTCGGCGCCGTTCACAGTTCCAATACGATCTTCTTCACCAAGGACGTCCAGGACTATCCGTTCGACGTCAAGAAAGCAGGGAAGATGCTGGATGCCGCGGGATTTCCGGTGAAGGGCGGCTCGCGCTTCAAGCTCAGCCTGGTTTCGGCCGGCTGGTTCGAGGAGAACATCAAGATCGGCCAATATGTGAAGCAGGCGTTCGAGGATCTCGATATCGCCGTGGATCTCGCGGTGCCGGATCGCGCCACCTCGCTCAAGCGGATCTACAGCGATTACGACTATGACGTCGCGATCTCCAATAACTCGGGTGGCATCGAGCTGATCCCGAGCACGACGCAATATTACACCACAGACGGCATCGTGAAGGGCGCCGCGTTCCGTAACGCGACCGGCTATTCCAATCCGAAGCTCGACGAGATCGTTGCCAAGATGACGGTCGAGACCGATGAGCCGAAGCGCATCGTGCTGGCCAAGGATTTCGATCGCCTGGCCACGATAGAGGCTCCGCTGCTTCCCATGGTCGATCTGGAGCCGGTGACGATTGTCCGATCCGACGTCCGCAATCACTCCGCTACCGCCGACTTCATGGGGGAAAGCTGGGCTGAACTCTGGCTCGATCGCTAGATAAGGGAGTACCGACTTGAACCGCATCGTGCTTCGCCGATTGGCTCAGGTAATCCCGCTGGTTCTGGCGGTGATCGTGCTCAACTTCGTGCTGATCCACCTCGCGCCGGGCAGCCTGTTCGACGTCATGACCGCCGAGCAGCAGATCTCCGATCCGGCGATGCTGGATCAGCTACGTCACACCTACGGCGTCGACCAGCCGACCTGGGTGCAGCTTGCCAAGTATATCTGGTCGGTGATGCGGCTCGATCTGGGCTTCTCCTACCGGCAGAACGCACCTGTACTCAACGTGATCATGGACCAGTTGCCGGCCACCGTGATCCTGATGCTGGCGGCGACTTCGGTGGCACTGCTCGTGGGGGTCACGGCGGGCGTGCTGGCGTCCGTCAGAGTCAACACGATCTGGGACAATTTGATCTCGCTTGCTGCAGTGTTCTTCTTCGCCGCGCCCAGCTTCTGGCTCGGCATCATGATGACGGTGCTGTTCGCGGTCAAACTCGGCTGGTTTCCGGTCGGAGGCATGCGGACGATCGGAGCCGGGAACGGCGCGTTCGCCGATGCGCTCGATGTCATGCACCATCTGGTGCTCCCGGCGACGGCGCTCGGGTTGTTCTATGCCGCCACCTATGCGCGGGTGATGCGCGCCTCGATGCTGGAAGTGTTCCGGCTCGACTTCGTCCGCACCGCGCGCGCCAAGGGGCTCTCGCCGGCACGCGTCGTGGTCGCCCACGTCATGCGCAACGCGTTGCTTCCGATCGTGACGCTGCTCGGCCTGCAGCTTGGCACCATCCTGGGCGGCTCCGTCGTGATCGAGGCCGTGTTCAGTTGGCCCGGCATCGGCAGCCTGTTGTTCGACAGCGTGATGAGCCGGAATTTTCCGATGGTGCTTGGCGTACTCGTGCTCGGCTCGCTGCTCGTGGCGGTCGCCAACGCAACCGTTGATTTGCTCTATCTGCGGCTCGATCCGCGCATCCGGGCGAGGTAGGCGGATGCTCAGGCTCGGGATCGATTTTTGCCGTCGCTTCGCGCGCAACCGCGCCGCGCTGATCGGCCTTCTGCTCGTCATTGTCGTGATCGGCGTCGCGCTGGCGGCGCCTTGGCTGTTCCCGCGCAACCCCTTGCGCATCGTCGGCCGTCCCGAGATCTGGCCCTTCGTCAATTCGCGCTACCCGTTAGGCACCGACTCGCTTGGCCGGGACATCGCGGCGATGATCGCGTACGGCGCGCGCACGACGCTGTTGATCGGACTGTGCGCGAGCCTTACCGCGACGCTGATCGGGATCACGATCGGCGCCACCGCCGCTTACTTCGGCGGCTGGGTCGATGAAATGCTGATGCGTTTCACCGAGCTGTTCCAGACCATTCCGAATTTGATTTTCGTACTGACCATCGTTTCGATCCTCGGCCAGAAGATTGAATATGTCACGATCGCTGTCGGTATCGTTACATGGACTCCGATTGCGCGACTGACGCGGGCGGAATTCATGGCGCTGCGCGATCGTGAGTTCGTCCAGGCCTGCCGCGCCATGGGCATGGGAAACTTGCGCATCATGCTTGGCGAGATCCTGCCAAATGCGCTGCCGCCGGTGATCGTGCTGTCTTCGCTCGTGATAGCCGGCGCCGTGCTGTTCGAATCCGCGGTGTCGTTCCTGGGGCTTGGCGATCCCAACGTCTCGAGCTGGGGGCGGCTGATCGGCGATGGCCGGACCCTGATCCGCACCTCCTGGTACATCTGCGCCGTGCCGGGACTAGCGATCATGCTCACGGTGCTGGCGCTCAACCTGGTCGGCGATGGTCTCAACGATGCGCTTAATCCGAAACTCAGGGATCGCTGACATGGCGGCTGGCAACGGCCCGGTTCTCGAGATCGACCGGCTGAAGGTGTCGCTGTTCACGCGCCGCGGCGTGCTGCCGGCGGTGGATGGGCTGTCGTTGACGGTGGCGGCGGGCGAGACGGTAGCGATTGTCGGCGAGTCTGGCTGCGGCAAATCGCTGACCGCGCTCGCGGTCATGCGGCTGTTGCCAAATCCGCCGGCGAAGGTCGTCGGCGGCAGCGTGCGTTTCATGGGCCGCGAGCTGACGTCCTTGTCCGATCGCGAGATGCGGCGAGTCCGCGGCAAGGACATCTCGATGATCTTTCAGGATCCGATGACCTCGCTCAATCCGGTCACCACCATCGGCGACCAATTGATCGAGGCGATTCAGCAGCACAATGACGTCTCGCGTGCCGAGGCGCATGCCCGCGCCGTCGAATTGCTGCGCCAGGTGCGCATCCCCGATGCCGAGCGACGGCTGAACGATTTTCCGCATCAGATGTCGGGCGGCATGAGCCAGCGCGTCATGATCGCGATGGCGATCGCCTGCGGGCCGAAGCTTTTGATCGCCGATGAGCCGACCACGGCGCTCGACGTGACGATCCAGGCGCAGATCCTTGCCTTGCTCAAGGAATTGCAAGCGAGTTCGGGCATGGGGCTGATCATCATCACGCACGACCTCGGCGTCGTGGCCGAGACCGCCGACCGCGTTGTGGTGATGTATGCCGGCCGCAAGGTCGAGGAGGCGCCGGTAGAGGCGCTATTCGAGCGGCCACTGCATCGCTACACCCGCGGCTTGCTCGGTGCCACGCCTTCGGCGACGCGTCGGCGCGGCACCCGCCTGGCAGAGATTGGCGGCAGCGTGCCGCCGCTGTCGGACCTGCCGGCCGGCTGCGCCTTCCAGAATCGCTGTCCCGACGCATTCGATCGTTGCCGCGCGCAGAGACCGGACCTGATGTCGCTATTGCCGGGACGCACTGCGGCGTGTTTCGCCGCCGAAGAGGAGCTGTCGCGACATGCCGCTGTTGTCCGTACGTAGCCTTTGCGTTCAGTACCAGACCGCGCAGGGCACTGTGCGCGCGGTCGACGACGTCAGCTTTGAGCTCGAAGCCGGAGAAACCGTCGGCCTGGTCGGCGAATCCGGTTGCGGCAAGTCGACCCTCGGCAAGGCGATCATGCGGCTGGTCCCGAGCTCCGACGGCCGCATCGTGCTTGACGGGCGGGACATCACGAGCATGTCGAGCGGGCAGCTCAAGTCCCTACGCAAGAACATGCAGATGATCTTTCAGGATCCCTATGGCTCGCTCAATCCGCGCCATGACGTCGGCACCATCATCGGCCAACCGCTCAGCGTTGCCGGCTGGTCGCGCCGTGACATTCGCGATCGTGTTGCCGAGCTGATCAGGCAGGTCGGCCTGCCGGCGGATGCCGAGCGCCGCTATCCGCACGAGTTCTCCGGCGGCCAGCGCCAGCGCGTGGGCATTGCGCGTGCGCTCGCGCTGCGGCCGAAAGTCATCATCTGCGACGAGCCGGTATCGGCGCTGGACGTCTCCGTCCGCGCACAGGTGATCAATCTGTTGCAGGACCTGCAGCAGCAGACCGACGTGTCCTTTCTCTTCATCTCCCACGACCTCTCGGTGGTCGAACACATCTCCGATCGTCTGATCGTGATGTATCTCGGCCGCATCGTCGAAAGCGGCAGCGGTGAAGAAATTTGGCGGCAGCCGGCGCATCCTTACACGCTTGCCCTGCTGGCGGCGGCGCCGATCGCCGATCCACGACTGGCGCGCGGCCGGGCCAAGCAGGTCTTGCAGGGCGAACTGCCAAGCCCGCTCAATCCACCCCAAGGCTGCAGCTTCCATGAGCGCTGCCCGATGGCGCGCGAGCGCTGCGGCAAGGAGCGGCCTACGCTGCGAAAGGTGTCCGGCGGCCGAATGGTGGCTTGCCATTACGACTTGCTCGAGCAGCCCGCCGAGTTGCCGCGGGCAGTGAGTGCGGCCAGTTAGCTGATACGAAGGACGGAGTTCTGCCGATGCGTTGGCACAATCTGGGCTATCTGATCGATCGCAGGGGCAATCTGGACAAGGAAGCGATCATCGATCTCGCTTTGCCCGGTGGCCCGAGGATCTATACCCACCGACAGGTCGATCAGCTCGCCAACGGGGTCGCAAAATATCTGACAGACCGCGGATTTTCCCGCGGTACGCATATCGCCATCCTGTCATTCAATCGCGCCGAATATGTCGCGGCTTATTTCGGCATCATGCGCGCGGGCTGTATCGCGGTGCCCGTCAATATCAAGGTCGCGCGCGATACCATCGACTATGTGATGGACGACGCCAAGATCGCGCTCGCCTTTGTCGACGCTGCGAACCGCCATCAGGTGCGCGAGGGCATTCCGGTGATCGACTTCGACGACGCTGGGCCGAACGGTTTTGCCGCGAGCATAAAGCCCTTCGAGTCCTTCGACAGCGTCGTGGCCGGGCCGGACGAAGTGGGCCAGATGCTCTACACCTCCGGTTCGACCGGCCGGCCGAAAGGCGTGCCGTTGTCGCATCTCGGTCAGCTCTGGGCGCTCTCCACCCGAACCAGCGGCGCGCTCAACGAAAGCGAGCGCTACATCATCGCGCAGCCGTTGTTTCACATGAATGGGTTGTTCGCGACCAAGACAATCTTTGCGACCAACGCATCCGTAGTGCTGCTGCCATCGTTCGAAACCAGGAGCTACATTGAGGCGATCGCCAAATACAAGGCAACCGCGGCCACGGCCGTCCCCACCATGTGGGCACGGGTGGTCAAGGAGCGCGACCTGCTGGCCCAGAACGACATCACTTCCGTCAGGCGATTGATGCTTGGCTCGGCGCCGATGACGATGGGCTTGTGGGACAAGATCAAGCAGGTTCTGCCTAACGTCACGCTCTCCATCGGCTATGGCACCACCGAAGCCGGGCCCGCGGTGTTCGGGCCGCATCCAAAGGGCATTCCAACGCCGCCGCTCGCGCTCGGCTATCCTATCGATCCCGAGACCGTCAAGCTCATCAATGGTACCGAGAATGAGGGCGTGCTGTTGATGCGCAATCCTGCGCTGATGGATCATTATCACAATCTGCCGCAGCAGACGGCGAAGGCGATCACCGATGGCTGGTATTACAGCGGCGACGTGATGCGTCGCGACGGGAACGGCTTCTATTATTTCGTCGGCCGCGCCGACGACATGTTCGTCTGCTCGGGCGAGAACGTCTATCCGGGCGAGGTCGAGAAGCTGCTCGAACGTCATCCGCAGGTGCAGCAGGCGGCGGTGGTGCCGCTGCCGGACGAGGAGCGCAGCCAGGTCCCGGTCGCCTTCATCGTCACCCGCGCCGACGCCAAGCCGACCGCGGACGATATCCGCAAATTCACGATCGCCAATGGGCCGGCTTACCAGCATCCGCGCCGCATCGAGTTCGTCAACGAACTGCCCTGGGCCGGCACCAACAAGATCGACCGCAAATCGCTGATTGATCGCGCCCGCCAGCTCGAGGCGGCGAAAGGCTGGTCGGCGTGAGCACGCTGGCAGGCAAGATTGCATTGGTCACCGGCGCCAGCCGGGGCATCGGGCAGGCGATCGCACTCAAGCTTGCAGAAGACGGTGCGATCGTTGCGGTTCATTATCACTCTGCCGAGGGTGCCGCGCGCGCTGTTGTCGACGCGATCGTCGCTGCCGGTGGGGCTGCGTTTGCACTGCAGGCCGATCTATCGGCGCGTGGCGGTGCCGTGGCGCTTGCCGCGAAGTTCACCGCGGAACTAACCGAGCGATACGGCAAGACAGCGTTCGATATCCTCGTCAACAATGCTGGTGTCGGCAAGCGTGCGACGATCGAGGAGATTACGGAAGAAGATTTTGAGCTTCTGTTGCAGACCAATCTCAAATCGCCGTTCTTCCTGATTAAGGCTCTGTTGCCCCATCTCCGCGACGGTGGCCGCATCATCAACATTTCGTCGATGGGAACGCGCGCCGCTTACCCGGCCATGGCAGCCTATGCGCCGACAAAAGCGGGCCTGGAGGCGTTGAGTCGGCTGCTCGCCGTTCATCTTGGCGGGCGACAAATCACGGTGAACTCCGTGATGCCAGGCGCCACTGCGACTGACATGAACGCCAACGCGCGCGACCCCGTCGCCAGCCGCGCGGTTGCCAATTCGATTGCGCTTGGACGTGTCGGCCAGCCGGCCGATATCGCCAAGGTCGTCGCGTTCCTGGCGTCCGACGACGGCGGCTGGGTCACGGGCCAACAGATCGACGCCAGCGGCGGCCAGCGGCTGTAAGCCGCACTGCCGCCGGAACAGGCAAGGATTGGCCGCTTTAGCCGTCCGATGCCTCGCCTGGCAGCCTTTTCATCAGCAGATTTCCTATGAGGGCGCCTGGCTCGCGGCGGGACGCTACACGCTGCCGCGAGATTGTACAGCGTCTGATGAAAGTTCATGCTAGCCGCAGCGCGCGTATGGCAATAACATTCTTCAAACAAGGTTCATGACAACCAAAACATTCTTTTCCCTCCTGGATTCGGAGGTTTGCATGCTCGACGACTTCGACCGCAAGATCTTGGCAACGCTGCAGGTGAATAGCAGCCTCTCGATGCAGGACATTGCCGAGCGGGTCGGGTTGAGTTCGACGCCCTGCTGGCGGCGGATCCAGAAGCTTGAGAGCTCCGGCTACATCAAACGCCGGGTGGCGCTATTGGACGCGGAAAAGCTGAACCTTGGTGTCAGCGTCTTCATCGCTGTCAAGACCAACCAACACAATGCGGAGTGGGCGCAGAAATTCCGGAAAATCGTCACGAGTTTTCCGGAGGTCGTGGATTTCTATCGCTTGAGCGGCGACGTCGATTATTTGATCCGAGCCGTCGTGTCCGACATTCGCGCCTATGACGATCTCTATCAACGATTGATCGCAAAGATCGACCTGCACGACGTCTCATCGATGTTCACGATGGAGCAGATCAAGTCGACCACCGAATTGCCACTCGCGAGTCTCGCGTGAGTGACTGAGGCGGGCATCCATGTGCCTGGGCTGGATCGTCGACACGGATACCGAGATGGGACACGACGGGGGACCTGGAAACCGGCCTCTGTCGCGGCGAAGCCGGACACGTGACGGCTTCGGTTGTCGTCAAACCGTAATATTACGTCACTAGCGTCCGCCGCGCGTTGGCTTGGGATGTGCGCTGACGCGCAATTTGGACCGTCGGCGGGCAGGTCGTAGCGCTGGGAAGCTGGAACGGCTGTCCTGATCTGCGTGGGCGGGGACAGTGGTGATGCTTCGATCGGCCCAAGCCGAACTCAGACCGGATCGCGCCAAGCGTGTTGTCGCTGCGTCGGCCAATAGGCGGCTGGCAGCTTGGGCATGCGCGTTGGCCGTCGCGGGCATGGCTGCGGGTATCGACATGGCCGCGGCTCAGACAAGGCCAGCGAATGCGCCGATCGAATTCAATATCCCCTCGCAACCGCTCACCGCCGCACTCAGTCGCTATGTCGATGCGACCGGACGCGACGCCCTCTACGACACGAGCCTTGCGGCCGGCCGCCTCTCCGGCGATGTCCTGGGCGTGTTTGCGCCGGACGAGGCGCTCCGAAAGCTCCTGTCTGGCACCGGTCTGGCTGCCGAGTTCGTCGCCGAGACGACTTTCGTGCTGTTGCCAGAACCGCTCGCCACTCAGCAGGCGGCGCAGCAAACACGATCGCCAGAACATCGGCGTTACTATGGACAGATTCAGGCGAGCATTGCGGATGCTCTTTGCCGATCGGGCGGCGCGCGTCCGGGCAGGTATCGCTTCGCCGCCGTGTTCTGGATCGCGCCAGATGGTGCCGTCCAGAGATCCCAACGTATCGGGTCCACCGGCACGCCGGATACCGATGAGCGGATTGATGCGACCTTGCGCAGCGTGCGGTTCAACGAGCCGCCGCCGGCGGGCTTCCTGCAGCCGGTCTTGATCTTGATCGTGCCGCAAGGGCCCGGCGTGGTGCAGGGTTGCGGCAAGCCCGATCCCAACCTCCGATCGGCCGGGACCCGGCCATGACCGAGAACGCCTTGACGATCATCCGCCGCCTGTTTGTCGATCGCTATGACGACCTCAAGGCGCGTCTGACTCAACGCCTCGGCTCGGCCGATCTCGCCGGCGATGCCATGCAGGACACGTGGTTGCGCCTGTCGCGCGCGGAATCGATTGGCGCCGTTCAAAGTCCGCGCAGCTATCTCTTCCGAATCGCGTTGAACGTGGCAGAGGATCGCCGCCGGATGGAGCGGCGTCAACGCATATCTGCCATCGAGATCGAAAGCCTGCTTGAGCTGCCCGACGATGCGCCGACGGCTGAGCAAACCATGTTGGCGCGGTCTGACCTGGAGGCATTCGAGGCGATCGTCGACGAACTCCCCGAGCGGCGACGGGTGATCTTTTTGGCTGCGCGGGTGGGCAATGTTCCCCGCCAGGAAATCGCCGACCGGCTCGGAATCTCCCGGCAGCTCGTCGCGAAAGAACTCCGCTTGGCACTCGAACATTGTCTGGCGCGCTATAAGGAATTGAAGGGTTGAGCGTGCACTTCCGGTCGCCGAGAATCGTCTTAGAGGCAAGAATTCCAGCAATCGTCGCCGGCGTTCTCACGGAAGAAGCCGCGAAAGGCGCAGCATCGAGATGAGCAAGGCACATCCAGGTCTGGATCCGGTAGAGCGGGAAGCGGTCGACTGGCTGCAGAAGCTCACATCCGGAGACATGACGCCGAAAGACCTGGCGGCGCTGGAACTCTGGCGCGCCCGCAGTCCTCTCCATGAAGCCGCCTTTTTGGAGGCGAAGCGCCTATGGCGTACGGCCGGTGCCGCCGGCCATGCTCTGTCGGATCCGGATGAAAGCTTTGTAGCCAAGCTCGATGCGCTGGGACGGCGCCGCAGGATGAGCCGTCGCGCGGTGTTGAGCGGCGGCGTCGCGGCACTTGCCGCGGTATCGGTCTACGGCGTGCTCGACCCGCCGTTCGGACTTTGGCCGTCATTGTCCGAACTGAATTCGGATTACCGCACCGGCACCGGCGAGCAACGCCATGTCACATTCGCTGGCGACGTGGCGATCGGCCTGAACACGCAGACGAGCCTGGCCATCCGTCCCGCGGAAGGAATCGAAGATCGCATCGAGTTGCTCTCCGGCGAGGCGTCGTTTGCAATATCGACGCGCCTGGCGCGATCGCTCGTGGTCCTGGCGGCAGACGGCAGGACGACCACCGAATCCGGCCGGTTCGACGTTCGCTACACCGCAAGCGGCGAGCGGTCCCCGGTCAGCGTGACCTGTTTCGAGGGCGCGGTGCGGATTGAACGTGGAACCGACGTGGTGGCCCTGCGATCTGGCCAGCGCGTGCGCTATGATCTTGCGGGACTGAGCCAGATTGCTGCAGTCGATCCGCAGCTAGCCTCGGAGTGGCAGCGCGGCATCGTCGAATTCCGCGGTACGCCACTCATCGAAGCCGTGGAAGAAATCAATCGATATCGGCCCGGCCGCATCATTTTGATGAACGCGGCCTTGGGCCAGAAACAGCTCAGCGGTCGCTTTCGCATCGATCAGATGAATGAGGCGCTGTTGGGATTGGGGCGTGCGTTCGGCGCAAAACTGCAGCGATTGCCGGGTGGAATCGTGCTGCTGAGCTGATTCGGGCGAGGGCGGGTAAAAAATTTCTCAAAAAAATCTTCCGAAAGCGTAGTCAATGGCCACTCGGGATTCGGTCTTAGCGGTGAGACCTCTCTTGACCCCCGAGGCGGCGGCGACATCCGGCTGCAGCGTCAGGGGCGTACCGTTGTCTGAAGGAGCCGCCCGATGTCTGCCCGTCCGTCCTCGACCGCCACCGGTCCCACGCGCCGCCATGCCCGTCACGCGGCGCTGCTGACCGGCGTCAGCGTGATGGCGCTGTTCCTGGCGAATGCGGCGGTGATGGCGCGCCCACTGGGCGGACAGGCGCCGACACCATCGGCGGCGGCGATGGCAGCATCGCAGTCGGCGGCGCAGGAGGCCGCGGCAGTCGCCAAGCAAAGCCAGGATGCGCTGGCGCGGGCCACGCGCGCCATCCAGGCGATGCAGGCGGTGCAGGATGCGGCGCGCCTCGCAGCGCAGGCCTCGCAGCGCTCCGCGACGCTCCCGCAGGTCGCGGTACCGAACGGGCTGGCGCCGGGCGGCCTGCAAGCCGCGCCCGGATGGCAGGGCGCGAATGCGCCGACGCAGGCCGTCGATGCCAGCGGCCAGACCCAGGTCGGCATCCAGCAGACCAGGGCGCAGGCGATCCTCAATTGGAATTCGTTCAACGTCGGCGTGCGCACCACGCTCACTTTCGACCAGCAGGGCAATGCGAATTGGGTGGCGCTCAACCGCGTGGTCGGCAGCACGGCGCCGAGCCAGATCCTCGGCAACATCAAGGCCGACGGCTCGGTCTATGTGATCAACCAGAACGGCATC
Source organism: Bradyrhizobium sp. Arg237L (assembly GCF_029990105.1). NCBI lineage: Bacteria > Pseudomonadati > Pseudomonadota > Alphaproteobacteria > Hyphomicrobiales > Nitrobacteraceae > Bradyrhizobium > Bradyrhizobium sp. Arg237L. The sequence continues at coordinate 68,960 of NZ_JAQMIL010000037.1, forward strand.
ATCTTCGGCGGCGCGAGCCAGGTGAATGTCGGTGCGCTGATCGCCTCGACCGCCAACATCACCGATACCCAGTTCCTGATCAATGGCATCTATGCGCGGCAGCAGGGCGGCCAATACGTGCCGAGCTTCACCGATGCCGGCGGCGTCGTGAAGGTCGAGGCCGGCGCGCTGATCTCGACCAGGGCGCCGTCGTCGGCGAAGCAGGGCGGCGGCTTCGTCTTATTGATGGGCACCGAGGTCAGCAATGCCGGCTCGATCAGCGCGCCGCGCGGCCAGGTGCAGCTAGCGGCCGGCAACGACTTCCTGCTGCGGCCGGGCTACAGCACCGACTCCAACCAGGCCTCGACCACTCGCGGTAACGAGATTTCGCCGATCGTCCGTGATGCGTTCGCGGCCGTTGGCAATTCCGGCCTGATCTTCGCCCAGCAAGGCGATATCACGCTCGCGGGCCACAGCATCGGCCAGGACGGCGTGCTGGTTGCCACCACCTCGGTCAACACCCGCGGCACCATCCACCTCTTGAACGCTGCCTCCGATGCCGCCGGCAGCGTCACGCTCGGCAGCGGCAGTCTGACCGCCATCCTGCCCGAGCTCGGCAGCACCGAGACCGCGCTCGACAGCCAGCGCAACCAGTTGATTGCCGATTCCAACGCCTTCACCCACGTCCCGGCCGCCAACGCCCAGTTCAACAATCTCTCGCTACTCGCCGATCGGCTCGACCAGGGCCGCGTCGAGATCGTCAGTGGCGGCAACGTGGTCTTCAAAGATGGCTCCATCACGCAGGCGCAAGGCGGGCAGGTCGCAGTCTCCGCCGGTCGCCGCGTTTTCGCCGAGGATGGCGCGGTGATCGATGTCTCGGGCGTGCGCGGCGTGCTGCTGCCGATGTCGGCCAACAACATCATGGTCAACGTGCAAGGCAATGAGCTGCGCGATTCACCCATCAATCGCGATCAGGACTATCTGAAGAACGCGGATGTCTGGATCGACGCACGCAACGTGGTGCTGGTGCCGGCCGGCACCGGCGGCTATGCGACCGACCGTTATTATACGCCGGGCGGCCTGCTCGAGGTCTCGGGCTATCTCGCCAACACCGCCCACCGCATCGGGGAATGGACCGCGCTCGGCGGCACCATCACGCTGGCGGCGCCGGAGGTGGTCGCGCAGAAGGGGGCAGTGTTCGACGTTTCCGGCGGCTCGGTCAGCTACGAGGGCGGCTATATCAGGACCACCAACTTCCTCGGGGCGGATGGCCGAACCTACAATATCAACAATGCGCGCGCGGATATGCAGTTCACGGCGCTCGGCGGCGGCTATGTGCGCAAGCATTATATCGAGGGCAAGGTTTACGATAAGCTGACCGAGATCTGGGCGTCCCCGTTCGGCAAGGGCAGTGTCTCGACCCGCTGGGAGGATGGCTACACCGTCGGCCGCGACGCCGGCTCCCTCATTCTGTCGACGCCGACGTCGATCTTCGAAGCCACCATCCTCGCCGACATCGTCAAGGGTGAGCGCCAGACCACGGCGCGGCCGAGTGGCACCACCGATGGCTACAAGCTGCCGCAGGACGTCGCGCCGCTCCAAGGCAGGCTCGCGCTCGGCAGCTACTCGGGCATCGGCCTCACCGATGCATCCGCTGCGCGGGTCGTCTTTGGCCGTGTGCCTGGCATCACCGAGGCGCTGAACGACACATCGGCGTTGCCTGACAGCCGCATCGGCACCGCGTTGTTTGATGCGGATGCGATCAATGCCGCCAAGCTGGGCGGTCTCAACTTTGCGAGCAGCAAGGAAATCGTTGTCGAGGCGCCGCTTGAGCTTGCGCCCGGCGCGGAGGTGACCTTCGCGGCGCCGCATGTCGATATCGCCGCGGACGTCACGGCTCGCGGCGGTAGCCTCACGCTGACCAATCTCATGCATGCCGTGCTCGGCAAGGGGCAGAACGAGCAATGGTGGGCGCTCAACGATGCGAACGGCAATTCGCAGGTCACGATCGGCGAGAGGGTTGCCGTTGATCTCAGCGGGTTGTGGACCAACGAATTCCGCGACACGCAAACCGATTCATCACGTCTCGCGCATCTTGATGGCGGAAATTTCACCGTCTCGACCACAGGCGGCATCACGCTTTCGAAGGGTTCGCTCATTGACGTGTCGTCAGGCGGCGCCATCCTGGAGGATGGCAAAACCAAAGGCGGCAAGGGCGGCAATGTCAGCCTCGTCGCCAATGATTATGCGCATCTAGCCTCGACGCAGTTCTTCACCAATCCGCTCATCCTTGATGGCGCTATCCGCGCCTATGGTTTTGGCGGCGGCGGCACACTGACATTGGATGCGGGCCAAGCGATCGCGATCGGCAAAAGCGTGGCCGATGCGCTGGTGCTCGATCCCGAGATCTTCCGGTCCGGCTTCTCCGCGTACAAGATCTCCAGCAACACCGGCATGGAGATCGGCGAGGGAACGCGCCTTGACGTCGAGGTGCCGGTCTATCGCTTCACGGACAAGAGCTATGACGCGGCGACGGGAAGCCCTATCGCGGATGCCGCGGAGCTGTGGACGCCGCCGAGCTTCATCATCAACCCCGTCGCGCATAGCGTCACGCAGCGCGTCGGCGCCGATGTGACGCTCTGGAGCCTGCATGATTTCACGCTGGCGAAAGGCGCGTCCATTAACGTCGATGCGGGGCGTTCCGTGTCGATCTTCGCCAATCGCCAGACCGTCATCGACGGCGCGATCTTGGCGCCCGCCGGCAATATCCTGATCACGAGCCTGCAGGACGCGCCCGGCGACAGCCGCTATAATTTCGGCTATGGCGAATTCGCCCTGACGCGGTCGATCTGGATCGGCAACGCCGCGGTGCTGGATGTCTCCGCACGCGGCGCGGTGGGACGCGATGAGCGCGGGATTGCTTACACGGCTGTGCCGGACGGCGGCACGATCCGCATCGGCGGCACGGGCGCGGTCGACAACGGGGGCGCGCCCATTGTCAGCGATGCGTTTGTGATCCTTCGTCCCGGCGCCATGATCGATGCATCAGGCACCTCTGCGCTGGTCGATGTCTCCACCGGCAACGGCTATGTCTCGACGCCGGCCGCGAGCGATGGCGGGACGATCTCGCTCTATTCCGCCTTCGGCATCACGCTCGACGGCACCTTGCGTGCAGCAAGCGGCGGCAGCGGCGCCTCCGGCGGCGCGCTGAGTCTGACAATGGCTGAACGAGGTTATACGCTGGGGCAACCCACCGCGAGTTCGCCCTATGCCGCCGGCGACTTGACGGAAGCCTTCCAGAGGTCGCGCGATATCACCCTCGTGCAGTATGCGGGTCGCAGTGGCCTCAGCGCCGATCTTAAGCCGGGTGAGGGAGATCCGGCCCTGCAATTCGGCCGCACCGTGATCGGTGTCGACCAGATCGAGGCGGGTGGATTTGCATCGCTCTCGCTCTCGACTCGCGATCTCTTTGTTTTTGGCGGCAATATCGATCTTCAGCTTTCGCGCAGCATCCGCTTGTCAGGCGGTGTGATAACGGCGCCCTCTGATCAATCCGCTGTCAACATTCGCCTTGCGGCGCCTTACGTCCGCCTGGAAGGGTTTAACTACAGCGGGACAAAGCCGGAACAGGTTGGGGATATCAAGGGGTATTATCCCGGCATCAACGTGGGGTCGGGCTTCCTTCTTGGTGCTCCTCAATCGATCGCGAAGGACAGCCATTTCACGATCTCCGCCGATCTCATCGATGTTTACGGGGATATTCATTTCGGCGCGACGGCCCAGCAAGGCTATGGCTCAGGGCTGATCCGAGATGCCGTCGCCTATGGCTTTGACCAGGTGACGTTGCAAAGCCGCGGTGATCTTCGCGTTGGTGATGCCACAATCCGTGCTGACCAAAACGAACAGGTTGGCGGCCTCAATGCCTACAATCTCACGCTGATCGCGGATCAGATTTATCCTCTGAGCGGCGCGGTCGCCATCATCAGGGTTGGGCAGCGGGCCGGATTGGACGATGGCGGCTATGCCCCAGATACCCGTCTCACCATCCGCCGCAATGACGATCAGACACCAGCGGTCCCGGCTTCGGTCTTCGGCGGTCTCGCCTTCTTCGCCGTCGACATCGACCAGGGCGGCGTTCTTCGCGCGCCGTTGGGTCATATCTGGTTAAACACTTATGATCAGTCCGCGGCCAATGCCGTGCCGCCTAACGCGCGTATCACGTTCCGCAGCGGCAGCATTACGTCCGCGAGCGCGGCCGGCCTGATCATGCCCTTTGGGGGCACCTCGGACGGGATCACCTATCAAGGCGCGGACGGCACGCTGCGCAACCTGGCAAGCGCGTCGTATGATGACCAGCACGGCATTAAGATCTCGAGCGGCGTTTCGATCAACGCCGCATCGGTCGTGGGCGAGGTCGGGGCCGTGCTCGATCTCACCGGCGGCGGCGCGCTCACCGGCGCGGGTTTCATTTCCGGCCGCGGCGGTTCGGTCGATGTGCTGAAGACAGCGCTCGTCAATGCCAATCCGGTCAACAGCTACAGCGCCTCCGGCAACAAGATCTATGCGATCCTGCCCGGTTACGCCGCTGATTATGCGCCAGCGATCGCAACCAACGGCGCTGGCGATCCGGCGATTGGCCAGCAGATCACGCTTCCCTCTGGCGTGCCGGGACTGCCGGCGGGCACCTATACGCTGCTGCCCTCCAGCTATGCGCTGCTGCCCGGCGGCTATCGCGTCGAGCTTGGCTCGACGGGTGCCACCACGATTGCGCCCGTGACCATCGGCAATGGCTCCATCATCGCATCGGGCTATCTCGGCGTCGCCAATACCGGAAGCCGGGACGCGCTGCCGACGCGGGTGATCCTCACCTCCGGCCAGAACACGCGGCGCTATTCGCAATATAACGAAACGAGCTATGCCGATTTCGGGCGTGCGCAGGCGGCCCAGTTCGGCGGCTTCCGGCCTCGTTTGCCGGAGGACGGCAAGGTGCTTGAAATCAGCCTGCTCCCGTCGGTTGATAATACGAAATCGCTGTCCTTCGCCGGCACCGCGCTGTTCGATGGCGCCAAAGGCGGCATTGACGGCACGCTGATCATCAAGCCAGCTGCCGTCACGTCGGGCCCTGTCGTGCTCGACATCACGGCACCGGGGGGCACGCCCATCGTCGGGCATACGTCCATCTCGAGCGACGACATCAACGCCTTCAAGGCATCGACGCTCTTGCTCGGCGGCACGAGCATGTTCTTCGTGGAGAACAAGCCCGGCGTCGGCGCCAACGTTTATTTTGACGCAAGTACGACCTCGGCCATCAACCTGCTCGACGGCGCCATCATCCGCGCGGGCCAGGTGTTCCTGGTCGGCAAGGCCGTCAACATGGCGGGCGGCGCGACCATCGATACGCGCGGATTGAGCAGCAACGCCGTCGATTCCACGCTCGGTTATGTGTATGCCAACATCAGCCCCTATTTGTACGCGGATCCCAATTTCAGTCCGGCCGTGCTCGCGGTCGCCAATGGATGGTTCCAATTCCTGAATGCCGTTGGCCCCGGCAAGATCGACATTGCGAGCGGTGCATCGCTGCTCACCGACGGCAGTGTGGTGCTGGCCGGGCCGGGCGGGCTCACCATGGGCGACGTCAATTTCGGCGCGCGCTATCTCAACGTCACGCAGGAGCAGGTCAATATCGGCACGGAGGCTGCGCTTGCCGCGGCGCAGGCCGCGGGCCAGCTCCCCCCGGGTTGGAACCTCACCCAGAGCGTCCTCGACAAGCTCCTGCGGCCGTCGACGACATCAGGGGTTCCCGCGCTCGAACAGCTCATTCTGACGGCAAACCGCGCGTTCAATCTGATCGGCACCGTCGCGCTCGACACCACGCGGCAGGAGGGGGCCGGGGATCCGCTCAAGCTCGTTCTCAACACGCCAGCCATTTATGGTCTTGGCTCGGCGAGCGATACGGCGAGCGTCACCGCCGATACGCTGATCTGGAACGGCATCCGCACTGGCACTGCCGCTCCGTATGGCAGCCAGGCACCCGCCGGTGTCATGCCCGGCGGACCCGGCACGGGTTTGGGGCGTCTCGCCATCACGGCGAACGAGGTTCTGTTCGGCTATGACGCCTCGCAAAGCAAGCCGACCGATGGCGCAACGCTGAACCGTCTTGCGCTCGGCTTCTCGGATGTCACGCTGACGGCGTTGAGGCGTGTCACGGCGAACAGCGATGGCACGTTCAAGGTGGGCTTGAGCCAGGACAGCCAGGGCGCCTTGCAGGGCGGGAATCTCACCATCGCGGCCCCGCTGATCACGGCGAGCAATGGGGCAAAGCTCGATGTCACCGCGGGTGGCGCTTTGCGTCTGGTCGCGCCGACTGGGGCCGCTCCCGCGGATACGCGCGGCGTGACGGATCTCGGCGGGACGGTCTCCTTTGGCGGCGACAGCGTCTTTGTCGATACCGCATTTGCCTTGCCCTCCGGCAAGCTGACGCTCAGCGCCACGCATGATGTCGTGCTCGGCGGCAACGCGGTCATCGACCTGTCAGGCCGTGCCATCTCCTTCTTCGATGTCACGAAATATAGCTGGGGCGGCGATCTCGTTCTGAATAGCACGAGCGGCGACATCATTCAGAGCGCCGGCTCGGTGATCGACGTCTCGGCGGTGAACAACGCTGCGGGCTCGATCACGGCCAAGGCCATCGACGCCGCGCATGGGCATGTCTCGTTCGGCGGCACGATCAAGGGATCGTCGACGGGTGATTATGACAGCGGCCAGTTCACGGTGGCGGCGCAGGATTTTGGCGCTTTCGCCGCATTGAACGCGAAGCTCAATCACGCCGGCTTCTTCGGCGCCCGCAGCTTTGATCTGCGCCAGGGCAGCCTTGTCATCGGCGATGGCGTCAAGGCGCGCTACGTGACGGTCTCCGTCGATCAAGGCAGCCTCACAGTCGACGGCAGGATCGATGCAAGCGGCGCCAAGCCCGGCACCATCCGCCTGTCGGCGCGTGATGATCTGACCTTGACGCGGAACGCCGTGCTCGATGTGCATCACTCTGTTCTGCAGACCGACAGCTATGGTGCGCCGATCGAGGCCAACAACACCGCGCATGTCGAACTCACGAGCAAGCAAGGAACAATGACGCTGGCGCCGGGCGCGACCATCGATATGTCCTCGCCGGACAACGTGGCGCGCGGCAAGCTGGAGCTCAATGCGCAGCGCCGCGGCGGGGCGGACGGCGACGGCACCGGCGCAAACGATATCGCGATCGACGCGCGCAGTCCGCTCGATATCCGCGGTAGCAGCAGCATCGCGATGAACGGCTTCCGCACCTATGAACTTCCGGGCGGCAGCGCCATCGATCAGGCGTACCTCGATGGTTTGCATGCCGACAGTCAGACATTCATCAACGCGGCGCTTCAGAACGGCGACTTGAAGAACCGGCTTGCCGGGCTGGCGGCTTATGGCTCCGCCTTCCATCTGCGGCCGGGCGTTGCCATCACGTCAGATGGAGATCTGTCAACAAAAGGCGATCTGGATTTCTCCGGTTATCGCTATGGGCCAAAAGCCGATCCGGCCGTGCTGGGCTCCGGCGAGCCAGGCGTGCTCATCGTCCGCGCCGCAAGCGATCTCAAGATCAACGGCAGCATGAATGACGGTTTCGCACCGCCGCCGAAATCGCCCGACGCGCTGACGGTGCTGATCCCGGCAGGTAGCACCCTTACGTCAAATTACACGATCACAATGGATGACGTGGTCATCGGCAATGGTTCGACCATTCCAGCCAGTATCAAAATCAATTTGGAACTGAATCTCGTCGGGGGAAGGGTCAAGGCGAGCCCGACTGCTGCTAATCCAATTCCTGTCCAGATAACTTTGGCACAGGCTTACACGATAGGAGGAAACGCCGCACAGACCAGGACATTGAACGGGGGGCGTATCATTACCCCGACAAAAACGTACAATCCTGGCGATCCGCTTCCATTCAAAACAGTATTCCCGGTGGGCACCGTGTTCGAGAAAGGTGTCTATTTCACCGGAGTCGCATTCATAAACTCGGCCAATGCCAACAATCTGGTTCTCCAGCCGGTGACCCTGCCAGCGGGGACCAGCCTTTTCGTGTTCTCAGGCTACAAGTTCGCTGCCGATACGCTGATCCCCAAGGGTACGGTTCTGCCTTCCGGCATGACGAACGTGAAGCTGACCGGGCCGGGCGATCGTCAGGTGTGGGCGATCGCGCCGATGCTCGCACCGGGGACGCAATCCTGGTCGATGCGGCTCGTGGGCGGCGCCGATCTTGCGAGCGCCGACAGTCGTGCGCTGAAGACGGCAGATAGCCTCGCTGGTTCAGGCAATGTGGTGTTGAATGATCCCTTCCAGGTCACGCTTGTCGGCAGCGCGTCGACTACTGGCGTCAGCGTCGTGCGCACTGGCACGGGCGACCTCGAACTTCTCGCCGGCGGCAATTACGAGCAGAAATCGGCTTTCGGTATCTACACCGCCGGCACCGCGATCAAGGGGACCGGGACCGCGGCCAATGATTCTTACAACGTCAGCCGGGGCACATTGTCGGACGGCACAGTGCTGGGCTCGGCAAACGCCGCGTATGAAGCGACGCTCGGCTCGGAGCGCATGTACTACACCGAGCATGGCGGCGATTTCCTGCTTGCCGCGCAAGGCGACATCAAGGGCACGCTGACGACACGCGCTGATGAGATTGGAAGCTGGCTGTGGCGCCAGGGTGGTTCGGAGATCAGCCAGCGCACGGCATGGGGCATCAATTTCGGCAGCTATACGTTTGATCAGACCGACACGAGTCAGGCTGCGGCTTTGAATCTGTCCGCTTTCTCCGGTATCGGCGCCCTCGGCGGCGGCAACGTCACGCTGCAAGCGGGCGGCACGATCGGCGGCGACACAGGTCGCGGTGTGGTCATCGCCGTCGGTGGCAGCGGCCGTGTGATGGGCGATGGCAGTCTTGTGCAGACGGGCGGCGGCACGCTGTCGGTGAAAGCGGGCGATATCGGCACCGGTGGCAATCAATTCGTGAATCTGCGCGGGATCATGGATGTCGCGACCGGAGATTTCGGCAGTCTCACCGCGACGAACATTCGTAACGATAACGGGACGGATCCGCGGCCGATCAATCCGCTGACGCCCTATTCGATGACCACGCTCTATGGCGGAGATTTCGCGCCAGGCGACAGCGTGATCAATCTTCGCGCGCGTGGCGATCTGGCCGTAGGAACCATCCTCGATCCGGGCCGCGTCGGCGTCACGGCCTGGACGGACGCGAATAACGGTCAAACGAACGGTGACGGCGCGAGCTGGTTCACGCTGTGGACGGGGCAAACCGCCGTCAACATGTTTGCCGCGGGCGGTTCGCTCCAGCCGGGCAGCGGCGCAACATACTCCCGGTATTTGCCCCCGATCGTGCGGGCGGTCGCCGCGAACGGCAACATCTATAACCCGGGCGGAGGAATGCTGCTGCCGTCACACGACAGCGTGCTCGAGCTGCTGGCGCAGGGATCGATCTTCGGCGACGGGCACGAGATGGGTCCCTTGATGTCTTCGCTGTCCGCCCTGGCGACGCCATTCCGGCCGGCGTGGGCGATCTTGAATAACGGACGGACGATCACGGCATCCAACTATTGGGGCGATTACACCACCGTCGACGATCGGGGGATCGGATCACTGGAGGTTTATTCCTATGAGCTCGGTGGGCATCCCTTCGTCTTCGATGCGAACACGGTAAAGGATAGGGACCAGGCCGTGCTGGGCCAAAGCAATCTCTCACGTATTTATGCGGTGGGCGGCGATATCACCGGCATCACCTATGGCCGGATCCTCACCAAGACTCGGACCGTCGCCAGCGGTGAGATCAAGAACGTCTTCCATCAGGCCGGAGGGCCGCTGCGGATGCTTGCGGGCGGCGACATCGTCAATACGAAGGGACTGATCCTGCACAGCGATCAGAACGACGTGTCCACCATCGCGGCCGGCGGCAGCATCATTTATGCAGGCACGCCGTCGCTCGAGTCCGTCGAAAAGGGAGGCTTGGCGATTGCCGGCCCCGGCACGCTCGAAATCACAGCCGCCAAGGACATCTATCAAGGCTCAATTGCGACGGTTGAGAGCCTCGGACCGTTGCTTGCGGGCGACAACCGGCCCGGCGCTGGCGTCGTCATGCAGGCCGGCGTCGGTGCCGGCGAAATCGGTGTTGGACAAGTCGACTGGACCGGTTTTGCGAAGCTCTATCTCGATCCGAAGAATCTCGCGGGCGAGGGGAAACTTGCCGACCAGCCGGGCAAGGTCGCGAAAACTTATGGGGATGAACTTTATGACTGGCTGAAGGAGCGCTTCAGCTATAGCGGATCCAAGGCCGATGCGCTCGGTTACTTCTTCACCTTGTCGGCAGCGCAGCAGCGCATCTTCTTGCGGCAGATCTATTACGCCGAACTGACGGCAGGCGGGCGCGAATACAACGAGGACGGCGGTCCACGTGCCGGCTCTTATTTGCGCGGGCGCCAGGCGATTGCAACGTTGTTGCCGAACGATGCCGCCTATGGTGGAGATATCACCATGTTCTCGGCGACGGTCGGGACCGGCACGCCGGGTAAGACAACCGTTCAAAGCGGCTATGTGCACACCGATTTCGGCGGCGACATCCAGTTCCTGGTGCCGAATGGCACAGTCACGCTCGGGACCGAGGGGCTGTCGCCGGGCGCCGATGCCGGACTGATCACGCAAGGGTCGGGCAACATCCAGGTCTACTCCAAGGGCAGCGTGCTGCTTGGCCTGTCGCGCATCATGACCACGTTCGGCGGCAATATCATCGCCTGGTCGGCGGAAGGCGACATCAATGCCGGCCGCGGCGCCAAGACCACGGTGATCTACACGCCGCCCAAACGCGTCTATGACAGATACGGCAATGTCACCGTGTCACCCGTCGTGCCGTCCAGCGGCGCCGGCATCGCGACGCTGAGACAGATCGCAGAGGTGCCGCCTGGGACGGTCGATCTGATCGCGCCGCTCGGCACCGTCGATGCGGGCGAGGCGGGCATCCGCGCGTCGAGCTTTGTCAACATCGCGGCGCTGCACATCGTCAACGCCGCGAACATCCAGGCGCAGGGCGGCGTCGTCGGCGTGCCGCAGGTCCAGGCGCCCAACATCGGCGGTCTGACCGAAGCCTCGAACACGGCGGGCGCCGCTGCCCAGCAAGCCACCGTGCCGCAGGCGCGTGCCGGTGAGCAGCCCTCCATCATCATCGTCGAGTTTCTCGGCTTCGGTGGCGGAAGTGAGGAAGATCGCCCCAATAGCGAACAACAGCGGAATCGTGGCAGGCAAAGCAACAACAATTATGACCCGAACAATATGGTCCGCGTCCTCGGCAACGGCACCTTTACCGCGGACGACACCAAGCAGTTGACGGCGGTGGAGCGCGATACGCTCGCCCGCCAGGTCGTTGCGCCGAGCTCTCCATAGTCGGCATGGAGCGATCTGCGTGGGAACGTCGCGTCATTGGTGGTGACCGTTATGGAACGGGCAGGCAATGCTTTGTAGTCAATGCTTGATCCAAACAGTCATCCCTGGCGCGAGGCCCGCCGCCTCGTCCTGCGGGTCAAGGCGCAAGCGCAGCGTATTGCGGTCGTGATCGCCGATCACCCGCTCGGCCTGCCAGGTTGCAAAGACGCCGAGCGGCCGCAGTTCGGTGACGGCGCTCTTGATCGCGCCATCGGCGCTGTTCCGCATCACGCTCACTGTTTCTCCGACCGCGAGACCACTCAGATGGTCTTCGCGTACGTTGAATGAGAGCCATTGCTTGCCTGCCGCCTCGACCATCAGGATCGGTTGGCCCGCGCGAACGTTCTCGCCCACCTCCGCGGCGATGACGCTGACGACACCGTCGGCTGGAGCACGCAAGACCATCTTGTCGAGGCGGCGCTCGAGCACCGCGACCGCAGCCGCTGCGGCCTTCACCTGCGCGTCGGCGATCGCGCGTTCCTCCCGGGTCGGACCAGCCACGGCCGCATCGTAGTTCGCCTGGGCCTCCGCGACATCGGCGCGTGCGCTCGCGGCGTCGTTTTCGGCCTGGTCAAGCGCTTGCTGGGACTCGAAATTCTGGCGTGCCAGCGTGCTGGTTCTTGAGAGCTGGGCCTGCGTATAGTCGAGGCGGGAGCTTGCCCTGGCGATTGCAGCTTTCAGAGAGTCGACCTGTTCGCGACGCACGCCAGCATAGACGTTGTTGCGGTTTGCTATTGCCGAGGCGAGGGCGGCCCGCGCCTGGTCTACCTGTGCCGTCAGCTCCACCGCGGAGAGCCTCGCCAGGACATCGCCGGCCTGCACGCGCGCGCCCTTCTTGACCGCAATCGACATCACTTGGCCGTTCACCTCCGGCTCCACCCTGACCTCGGTCGCCCGCACGACACCGACGACTGCGGCTGGCGATCCGGAACCACGGACGGAATAGATCAGAACGCCCGCGACGAGCACGAGTGCGATCGCGGCGAAGGCGGCACGCCTAGCTTTGCGCATGTGTCTGCCCTCTCTTGACGGCAAGCGCCGAGATCACGGCGAGCGCGAAATAGGCGAGCGCCAGACACCACAGTCCGAGCCAATCATGCGCGACCTCCCAGATGCTGGCACCGAGCTGGTTGATGCGCACGAGGCCATCAATCGCGAAGTCGGCCGGGAACAGTCGGCCCAGCGCGATGGCCGCGTCGGGGATCGCTTCGCGCGGCCATGCGAAGCCGGCGGTGAAGAATTGAGGCAGGCTGGTTGCAAGGAGCAGGATGGTTGCGTTTTCCGGCCGCGTGAACCAGGCGCCGACGGCCTGCCCCATGAAGCTCGTCGCAAGCAAGAAGACGGCAGCAAGCGCGAGGAGTTGCGGAAGATGCCCGAGCGTCGAAAAGCCATAGATGCGCGGCAGCACAATGAGATAAAGCGCGAGCGCCGGAAGGTAAATCGTCAGATGGGCGAAGCCGCGGCCGAGCACGCCGGCGAATGCTCCGCCGCCGGTCGCCAGCGCAGTACGGGTCAACATCGCGGCACCGATCAGAAGGGTTTGCTGCAGGATCAGCACAAACGCCGCTGGGACGATGTAGCTTGCATAGCCGCCTACGGGGTTGAAGATCGGCTGCAGCAGAACGTCCGCGGGGCTCGAGTTCGCCAGCTTCGCCTTGACAAGGCTTCCATCCGAGCGTGCGCCTCGCGAAACAAGCTCGGACGTCAAAGTTCCGATGGCCGTGGCAACCCCGCTGGCGGTCGATCTGAATATGAACAGGTAGGTGGCATCGGCGTAGATCGGAATGTGAGCGGTGATGCCCTTGAGCACGTCGCGCTCGGTGTCTGGCGGGATTTCGACGGCGGCAAAAGCCTTCCCACGATCGATTGCGGTCCGCGCCTCGGCCAGTGTGCGGGCGCGGACTGCGACGCTCAATGCTCCACTCGCATCTAGCGTCTCGACGATCTGGCGGCTGAGATCGCTCAGATCGTTGTCGACGACCGCGATGGGAAGCTTGCGCAGGATCTGGTTCAGATAGGGTTGCGGATAATAAATACCGTAGACCAAAGGAGCCAGGAACAGGAGGGCGAAGGCGCTCCGCGCGCCGAGCACGCGCCGCCACTCCGCCATGAAGGCGCCGCCGAGGCCTCGCGGCGCGCGGCCGCTCTCTGATTGCTCGGCAGGTCGCGCCATCTCAAACCAGCCCTTGCGCTTGAGGCTCGCCATGCGCAGCAATGCGAGGCCGGCATACAGCACCGTCAGGCCCGCGAGCGGCGCGAAGGGAATGGCGGAGTCAGAGACGGGCAATCCCCGCGCCGCTTGTCCCAGCAAGACGGCCATGTACCAGCGCAACGGCAGTATCGCGCTCCAAACTTGCGCAAACGCATTCATGCCGATCGTGGGGAAGCCGACGCCGGCGTAGCCGAATGCAGGAGAGGCAACGAGGCCCGCAAGTCCCAGCCCCGTTGCCAGGTCGCCGGCCAGGAGCTGCAGCAAGGCGCCCAGCGACAGATAGGCGACGATCAGGAGGGAGCCAGCGGCCACCATCAACGGCAGGTCTCCCTTGAAGGGGATTTGCAGCACACCCTCAAGGAAAAGCGGCTCGGCCAACATGATGAGGATGAAGATGCCGAAGAGGGGTGCGAGTTTGCCGGCGAGCGCAACGACCGGATCGCCTCCGGCACTTTCGAGCCAGGCCCGCGCGTCGCGACGGCGGAATTCGGAGCCGACGGAATAGCCTGCGGCGAGCGTGATCACCACATGGATGATCGTCGGCAGCAGCGCGCGGAGCAGGAACTGCGCGTAGTTCTTTTGCGGATTGACAAGCGCGATGGTCTCCCCGGCCAGCGTTCCGATGGAAGCCGGCGCAGGCGCTGCGCTCTTGGCGGGAGCCGCCACAGCCGCCGCGGCGGAAAGCGCATCGCTCAGGCCCGAGGACGCAATGCCGGCCGCCGTGAGGAACTGCTGGTTGTAGAATCCGACGACCTGCGGGCGGCGTTGAGCCTGCAGGTCGCGTTCGAAATCCGGCGGGATATAGATTGCCGAGATCGCCTTGCCGGACCGTATATCCTTCACGGCCGTGGACAGCGTACCGGAGCGGTCGACGATTTTCAGGCTCGGTGATGCCGCGACGTATTCTACCAGGGCACGCGAAGCGTCCGACTTGTCCTCGTCAACGACAGTCACCCCGAGCCCCCGGATGACCGGATGGCTGAAGACCGTCGTGAGAACCACGAACGCAAAGAGAGGCACGCCAAAGATCAAAAGCAGCGCCACACGATCGTGGAACAGCCAGCGGCATTCGCGCTGTGCGACCAGCAGAAATCCCGGTTTTGACGCTAGCCTCATTGCCGCGATCGCCAGTCGAGATAGGCGCTCATACCCGGTCGCAGCTCGGGCACGGGCTGGACCGGGTAGGCGCGGATCGAAAATGTCCGCAAGTCGAAATCGCCCGAAGCACGCGTGGCCCGCCAGCTCGCATATTCCCCCTTGGTCGCAACAAGCTTGACCTCGACCGTGACACGGCGGTCATCGAGAGCCGGAATACGGACATCAAATCGATCGCCGACCTTCAGGCCCTTGACGAGATCCTCGCGAAGATCGAAGTGGATCCATACGTCGGCTAGATCGATCAGGGTCACCAGCGGCACGCCCGGCGATACGTATTCGCCCGGCTCGATATTGCGCTGATAGATCTGCGAGGCGACGGGGGCATAGACCACAAGTTGGTCGATGATCGATTGAACGCTCTGGATATCGGCATTGGCCTTTTCGACGTTGGCCCTCGATATCGCCCGCTCCTCCTTTGTGTAGCCATTGACAGCCTGGTCGTAGGCCGATTTGGCCTGATCGACGGCGCGTTCGCTTTCGTGCAGCGCGTCGGTCACTTGGTCGAGACGGGCTTGCGGCGCATTGCCTTGCTGGGTCAATGTGTAAGTACGGTCAAAGGTCTTCTGCGCAAGCACCTGAGCAGCCTGCGTCCGCTCCATTTCCGCTTTCCGCGCGGCAATGGTTTCCACCCGCGTTCCGACGAGTACGTTGGCAAGTTGAGCCTCCGCAACAGTCTTTGCGGCCGTCATTTGCTCGTGTTTGGCCAGAGTTTCCGGGTTATCGATCCGCACGAGCACAGCGCCAGCCGGAACGTTCTGGCCACGCTCGACGGGTATTTCCTTGACCCGTCCGTCGACACGCGCGGCTATATCCAGCCGCGTTGCATCGACCTCGCCTTGCACGAGCAGCGGTTCCGGTCGCAAGAGATAGAAGACAGAAAGCGCGACGACGGCGGCTGCGACGATGCCGACGATGATGGAAGGAGCACGCGTCGCGGTGCGGGTGTTTTTCTCGCCGTCACTCGGTGCGTCGGACGTACTTTGAATTTCCTTGTCAGAGGTCGGCATGTCCGCGCCTGATTCCCCTTTGCGTGACCGGGGTAGCCGTTTGCTAGCTTTGGTTGTTAGGCCTGTCCAATCTCGATCCGCTGAATTCCGCGAGCAGGAGGATCAACTATCGGCAGGGTGCATGTCAACCTCCGCCCTTATCGGATGCCGTCTGCTCGTCACTCGGGATAGCGTATCGAACAGCACGGCTAGCTCCGCAGAATTATATGCGCTCGCCTAAGTCATCTTCGTGAGTGTGCCTCATGGAACGGGCCAACGATATGCCGTCAGCCATCGGACTCCAGAAAGCAGAACCTGGTCAACAAGTCGTGTGCATGGCAGGCGAGGGTGGAATTTCGATGCTGTTCGGAGACCTGATGACGGTCGTGCAACAGGAGCCTTTTGCTCAATTGCGTTCCCGAGAGCGGAAGGAACGGTCGCTCAACCGGGCGCAGGCTTGATCAGCCAATCGCTTCTTAGCCTTTGTGAAACTCGGCTTGACACTCGCTCTAACATGTTCTCATTATGTTCTCTGTGGATTTCGGTCAAATTTCACCGGTGAACGGTCTGGATGGCAACGATAGCCACCATCCTTCATGCAGACCTGGATGCTTTTTATGCCTCGGTCGAGCAACTGCTCGATCCTTCGCTGCGCGGCAGACCCATCGCTGTCGGTGGCGGGGTTGTGCTTGCTGCCTCATACGAAGCCAAGGCGTTCGGGGTGCGAGGTGGTATGCCGGGACGGCAGGCACGTCAGCTATGTCCGCAACTCACTTTTGTCAGCGGCCATTTCAAGGACTACCAACGGCTCGGCGATGCTGCCATCAAGGTGATCAGCGATTTCACGCCTCTCGTGGAGCGTATTTCCATCGACGAGGCCTTTGCCGACGTTGCGGGCTGCACTCATCTCTTCGGTGCGCCCGCCGAAATTGCAAAGACAATCCGCCGACGCGTGCGGATGGAGATTGGTCTTGCGATCTCGGTCGGCGTGGCGCGCACCAAGCATCTGGCGAAAATTGCCTCGCAAGTCGCCAAGCCCGATGGACTCGTGGTCGTCGATCCCGACACCGAACTGGAGTTCCTTCACCACCTGCCCGTCGAGCTGATGTGGGGAGTGGGTCCGGTCACGAAGGCGCGGTTGGCCGAAATCGGCGTGTTGACGATCGAGCATCTGGCAAAGACGCCAGGATGGTCGCTCGAGCGGTTGCTCGGTCCCGCTGCAGGGGAAAAACTCGCAGCGCTGGCGTGGAATCGCGATCCGCGGGAGATCAAGTCTCACCGCCGAGCTAGATCGGCAGGGGCGCAGTCGGCGATCGGCAGGAATCCGGCCGAAGAGCGGGTTATTTGCCCCACGCTGCTTCACCTCGCGGACCGCATCGCGACGCGACTCCGGGCGAAGTCCAGGCCCGGTCGAACCGTGACGGTCCGCGTTCGCTTCGCCGACCTGAGCTCGGTGACGCGCTCGGTAACGCTCGATGCGCCGATCTCCGCGACTATGATCGTCGCTGAGATCGCCGAGGAACTGGTGCGAGCGATCCTTGCAGATCATCCGGACCAGAAGACCATCTCGCTATTGGCGATCTCCGTGTCGCATCTTGAGGAGCACTGGGATCTCGAGCTCGAACTCCCGCTTGGACTTCAAGATGAAGCGCGCCGCCCCGGCACCAGGATGGGCATGGCCCGTTGGGCGGCCGATTGCGCCGTCGACAAGATCCGCAATCGCTTCGGATGGGATGCGATCGGATATGGCCGGGCAGCGCTGGGCATTTCTCGTTCCGTGCCCGACGAGTTTCGCAAACTCGCCGAAAGAGACCTGTAATGCGCGAAAGCCTTGGCCCGACAAGGCGACCGGTGGGCACGAGATTCTGTTTACCAGCTAGGGTCTGTTGGGATTCAGGATTCTCATTCGTGCTTGGCTGTGATTCAAGCTTTGGATGGAACGATTCGTTTTGACTGACGGCCAATGGGCGAAGATGGAGCCGCTTTGTCTCGGC